>JANYHY010000638.1 GCA_025362165.1 Myxococcales bacterium
ATCGACGGTGAAGACGCGCGAATCCTCTCCATCGACCAGCGCGGAGATCGCACGTGGATCGCCACACGCGCAGCAGTGCTCGCTTATCGCAAGATCTAGCTACTTGGCCCCACGCGGCGCGCCGTGTTAGCGGAACAAGACGATGAGCGTGCTCGTTCAGAAGTACGGTGGCTCGTCGGTCGCCGACATCGAGAAGATCGGTCTCGTCGCAGACAAAGTCGTCGCAGCCAAGAGGCGCGGGCACGATGTCGTCGTTGTCGTGTCCGCGATGGGCAAGGCCACAGACCAGCTGCTCGCGCTCGCCAAGCAGGTCTCCGATGATCCGCCGCGGCGCGAGCTGGACATGCTCCTCTCCACTGGCGAGCGCGTGACGATGGCGCTCGTGTCGATCGCGATCGCCGCGCGCGGCTGCGAGGCGATCAGCTTCACGGGCAGTCAATCAGGGATCCTCACCAACGATCGCCACTTCGACGCGCGCATCATCGAGGTGCGACCTCATCGCATCGAGGACGAGCTCGCGCGCGGCAAGGTGGTCATCGTCGCTGGCTATCAAGGGATGAGCTACAAGCGCGAGATCACGACGCTGGGTCGTGGCGGATCAGACACCACCGCAGTCGCGCTAGCGGCAGCGCTCGGCGCAGAGCGGTGCGAGATCTACAGCGACGTCGACGGCGTGTACTCGGCCGATCCGCGGGCGGTGCCTGATCCGCTACACCTCGGCGTGCTCGGTCTCGGCGTCCTCGCCGAGATGGCCGAAGCGGGAGCAAAGGTGCTCAACGCCCAGGCGGTGGAGTGGGCGCGGCTAGCGAAGATCACACTCGTCGCGCGAAAGACCGCAGACCCCGAGGACTCGCACGGCAACGTCGCGCGCCAGACGATCTCGCGCGAGTCCACCGACTCGCTGGGCGTTCGGGCAGTGGTGGGCCTCGACAATGTGGTCTTCGCCTCGGCGTCCGATGGCGCGCGCTTCGTTCGCGCCTGCGCGAGCGTGGATCTGCCGCTGCTCGATCTATCGCTCGGCGGCTCGGGCGGCGCGACCGCCGCGATTCCGCTGCTGAACGTTCCCGATTTCGAGAGCAAGCGACGCGCGGTCGAGGCGGAGCTCGGCGGCGTCGTGCGCTTCGACGGCCACAAGGCGCTCGTGTCGGTCGTCGGTGATGGCCTCACCACCAGCACGCGCGCGATACCCGTGTTCCTCGACGCGCTCGCGAGCGCGAAGGCCTCATGCGCCTCCATGTCCGCAGGGCCGCTTCGCATCGGCGCTGTCATCGACGCCGTCTCGCTCGTCGCCGCGCAGCGCACGCTTCATGACGCGTTCGTACCGCGCTGAGCGTGCACCAGGCGCGCCTCAGTGGTCGTTTTTGGGTAACGGGTCGTTGTTTTTGTCGTACTGGCACACGCGCGCGTTCTGCACGTCTTGGTTGTCGTCGTCGAAGCCGCTGTAGAAGTCACAGCGCTCCTTCGGATCAGGGCAGTCGTCGTCCTTGCCGCACTCGCGCGCGCACCGCTTACCCGTGTTTCTAGCGTGCTACCCGCGCGAGCATGAGGCGAAATTGATCGCGCCTCGCTGGCGCTGTCACCGGATCGGCGATTCCCACGACGATCGTCAACGCACGCACCATCGCGGTTGCTTCGTGCGTGAGCGTCACGTCCTCTGCGCGCGTCGCCATGAACAAGATGCGTCTCCACGCGGCGAGCTCAGCAGGTCGCGCGCGATCCTCTTCGTACCACCCAGCGACCGCACGCAGCGCGGCGATCGTCAGAGGTCGCGCGGTGTCTTCCTCCGAAGTTGCGTCGTCGACGAGAGCTCGGATGTCGTCTTCTGCGTCCGTTCGCATGCCCATCGCTCGCCGCACGCGCGCACGCGACAGACGCGCCTCACGCATCCGCGGCACGCGCTCGAGGCCCGCCGATAGGACTCGCTCTGCCTCGCGCCCTTCGCCCATGCGTGCGCGCAGCTCGCCCATCGCCAGGTATCCAGAGCCACACGATCCGTCCAGCTGAACCGCCTCACCGTAGCGGGCGAGCGCGCGATCTTGATCGGAGCTCGCCTCGTAAGCGCGGCCTTGCCTCACGAGCTCTTCGCAGGAGGGCGTGTCCGCCCATACGTTGCTCGCGACGAGCGCCACGCCGATCGCCATGACCGCACCAACGCGCATCATGGGAGTATACGCTACAAGCAGAAGAGCGTTATCAGCTGACGGCTTGTGCGTCTTCGATCGCCTCGGAGCGGCGCGGTCGGAGGTTGATCGCGAGGATCTGCTTGCGCACACGCACGGCGTCCGGCGTGACCTCGACGAGCTCGTCCGCGTCGATCCATTCCATGGCGGTCTCGATCGTCAGCAGGCGCGGCACGGCGAGCGCGACGTTGTCGTCCTTGCCGTGGTTTCGCACGTTCGTGAGCTTCTTCTCTTTGATGACGTTCACGTCTGCGTCGTTCGGGCGGTTGTGCTCACCGATGATCATGCCCTCGTACACCTCGATGCCGGGCGCGAGGAAGAACTCTCCGCGCGCCTGGAGGTGGTTCATCGCGTACGGAGTCGTCACTCCCGTGCGATCGGAGACGAGCGCGCCCGACTGCCGTTTGGCCATCGTTCCGCCCCACTCCTCCCAGCCATCGAACATCGTGTTGAGTAGGCCAGTGCCGCGCGTGGACGTGAGGAACTCACCGCGGAAGCCGATGAGCCCGCGGCTCGGCACGCGGTACTCGAGTCGCGCGCGGCCGTAGCCTGGATTGCTCATCTTCACCATGCGACCGCGTCGCTCGCCGAGGCGCGTGGTGACGACGCCGATGAAGTTGTCTGGCACGTCCACCACCACGAGCTCCATCGGCTCGTAGATGACGCCGTCTTCGGTCTTCGTGATGACCTCGGGGTTGCCGAGCTGCATCTCGTAGCCCTCGCGGCGCATCGTCTCGACGAGGATCGCGAGCTGGAGCTCGCCGCGCCCGAGCATCACGAAAGTGTCCGGGCTGTCCGTCTCTTGGAAGCGAACGGCTAGGTTTCTGCGGGTCTCACGCTCGAGTCGCTCTCGCAGCTGACGGCTCGTAAGGAACTTGCTGAGCTTGCATTTGCCGGCGAACGGCGAGGTGTTGACGCCGATTCGCATCTTCAACGTGGGCTGTTCGACATGGATGCGTGGCAGCGCGCGCGTCTCGAAGCCCACGTCATTGGTGGTGATGGTGTCGCCGACGTAGACCTCTTCGATGCCTGCGATCGCGACGATCTCCCCAGCTGTCGCCTCTTGCGTGGGCATGCGCTTGAGGCCCTCGAACGTCGAGAGCACCTTGATGGTGCCCTTCGCCTGGTGTTTCTCTTTGAGCACGACGACCTGCTGATTGGCCCTCACGGTGCCAGAGACGACGCGGCCGATCGCGAGGCGACCCGTGTACTCGTCATGGTCGAGGTTGTTGATGAGGATCTGCAACGGCTCGTCGCGATCGCCTAGCGGCTGCGGGATCTTCTCCAAGATCAAGTCGAAGAGCGGATCGAGGTTGGTCATGACGTCATCGAGCTCGCGCTTGGCCTGCCCGAACTTGCCGATCGCAAAGACCACAGGGAAGAGCGCCTGCTCCTCGGTCGCGTCGAGATCGCAGAAGAGGTCGAACACCTCGTTGAGCACGTCCTTCGGGCGCGCGTCTTGGCGATCGATCTTGTTGATGACCACGATGACCGGGAACGCGAGCTCGAGCGCCTTGCGCAGCACGAAGCGCGTCTGCGGGAGCGGACCCTCGGCTGCGTCCACCAAGAGGATTGCGCCGTCTGCCATCAACAGCGTGCGCTCGACCTCGCCGCCGAAGTCCGCGTGGCCCGGTGTGTCCACGATGTTGATCTTGGTGCCCTTGTAACGAACGCTCGTATTTTTAGCCAGGATCGTGATCCCGCGCTCTCGCTCTAGGTCGTTGGAGTCCATCACGCGGTCGACCATGGCCTCGTTCTCGCGGAACGTGCCGCTCTGGCGGAGCATGTGATCGACGAGCGTCGTCTTGCCATGGTCGACGTGAGCGACGATGGCGACGTTACGAATTGTCTCTGAAGGCATGGCGGGCGCGATCTAGCACAGGTGCGCGCCAACGCCCTTCAATCGGGCATTCGTTGCAACAATGAAACGCGCGCGCTCAGTTTGGCGGCGGAGGCTGCGGGACGGCTTGATCATCCTGCACGCATGAGGCGATGTCGAAGAACAGAAACTCGAACGCTGTGACCTGCTGATCCTTCGTGAGCGCATCGCAGCCCGTGGGCCACTGCGAAGTGTGGACGTTGTGACTGACGTGTAGATCGGCGAAGACTGCGCGACCGCACTGGCCCGCGCCGGCGTCTGGGTTGCTCGAGACCGGCGTGTTGAACGACAGGTACTTGGTGGTGTAGCTCGTGTAGCTCTTGTCGTTGACGTGGCTCGTGCCGTCTGCGGTGGTGTAGATCCATCGCGTCGCGGGAGCCTTCACCTCCGCGACGTTATAGAGCAGCGTCACGAGCGTGATCTGACCTGGCGGCGGCGGGTTGTTCGCCTTGAACACGTACTGCAACCAGTCGTCGAGCGCCTTGCCCTTCGGGAAGCTCGTGTCGACGAACCATGGAGCGCCGTACTTTGCGGCGCCTTGATTGGTGATCCAATTGGCCGTGGTCTTGAATGGCGCAGGCGCCTGCGGATCGGTGAACCAGTTGTATTGATAGTCGCTCGTGAACAACCGACCGCCGTGATCGAGGTACTTTTGCATGTTCGTGTACGCCGGCCCAGCCGAGTCGCGCGGGTGCGGAGCGCACTCGCACGAGTTCACGATCATGTCGTACTTGTACATGTTGGTGCTGCCCCAGAACGCATACGCGTCCGTGGTGTTTACCGCGCCGCCGCCGCCCATGCCGTTGTAGAGGTGGAAACGCCCTTTGCCGGTTCCGCTCGTGAACTCTGCGTCGTCGAAGCCGTAGGTTCGGATCACGCACTCGAGACCCTCGCAGCCGCCGGTCGTGATCGCGACGAGTGGGAGGTGTCCCTCTTTCTGGTTCTTCGGCAGGCGAAGCATCTGGTGTAGCGGATCGGCGATCGGGTTGTCCTGGCACTGGGTCACGGTCGGGATGGTGAGCCCTTCGCGGCGGAATTTCCCTGTCTGGATGACGATCGGGATGCCGCTCCCGACGGGCACGTTGTCGAGCTTGAAGTGACCGTGAGCGTCCGTCAACGTGACCGTCAGCGGGTTGCCGGACAGCGGCGCCGAGCACGCCACGCACTTGGTGAGATCGATTCCGTCGGTGATCGGCGCGAGCGGCGCGTTGGGGATGTAGACCGCGACGTTGTAGAGCGGGGTCGTGCCGCTTGGATCGTAGACGGTGCCGCTCACCGACGTGGTGTTGCCGTTACCGCACTCCACCTGCTTGCACTCGAGGTTTTGGCACGTGCGCACGTCGTTGTTCACGTCTGGGAAGATTTGCGGATCTCCGTCGGACTGCTCGGTGGCGTCAGGATCGGTCGTGCTCGCGTCTGGCGTCTCGAACGTGTTCGGCGGTGTGCTCCCGCACGCCCACGCAAAGGACATCGCCCCTCCCAAGATCGCGAGCGCGCCGAGGAGCCGCCAGCTTCGCTTGGGCGTGACAGGATCCGTGGCCGGATTGAGTTTGCGCTCGCTCTCCATGGCTGCCTCCGAGTCGAGCGACGGTGTCGCCGAACTTCAGCAAGGCTACGCTCAACTTCGCGCGCAGTCGACTAGGCCGGCCGACTACGCGAGAGCGAGGCCCTTGCGCGCTTCGGAGTACGGGGCCGTAAGGCTGTACCCGATGATGTCTTTCGCCTCGGGATTACGCCCGATCCAGGTCGCACGCTCTTGCTCCACTACAGGAGCCGCGTCCATTCCGCGCCCCATCCAAGCGATTGCGTCGAGCGCTGCGCTTGGGTCGCCGACGCCGAGCAGCGTGGCGTGGTTTGCCCACGCAAGGACGCCTCCGCCCATCGCGGTGAGCTGCGCGCCAAGCGTGTTCGCGGCCTCGAGCGCCATCATGCCGACGTCCGGACCGAGCTCTTTCGGGAGGTTCGCTTGCACGCGCCGGAGCGCGTCCGTCACCGCGGCGGCCGCCACACCTGGTGGTATCCATTGCGGGTTGAAGCACTTGAGCCAACCGCCCACGAGAGAGGCGCCGTCGGTCGGTGAGAGTCGCGCGAAGACCGCGCCGCGAGTCTGCACGAGCTTCAATGCGCGAAGGATCGCCCACGCGCGCGCCGCCTCGTTCGTCACCGTCAACATGGCCTCGCCGATCACGATCGTCGGCGGATTCGAGCTCGCTGGGACGACGACGCGGCCGAGGCTCGGAGACACGAGCACCTGCAAGTTTGGCATGTTGATCGACTGACCGAGCTGCGTGAGCCGGCGCGCGAGATTGTCGGACGGGTCGAGCGGCGAGGCGTGCATGGCACGCGGATCGAACGGAGCCGCCAAGTCGAGCGCCTCACCCGTCCGTTGCAACAGCGCGCGCATCGATGGTGTAAGCGCCTCGGGCGCGAGCAAGTCGTCGAGGCGGGGATCAAGCGCGCGCGCCTCGCCGCCCTGCAGTTGTGCCGGCCTCCCCGTGAACGCAGCGAGCGTCGACGCGACCACGCGCGCCGCAGCCTGATTGTTACGCAACTCGTAGACCGTGACCATCGTCTCGAAGAGCGCGGTGGTGAAGCGCCCCGCGGTGAACGCTCGCGTCGCATCACCAGAGGCGCGGTCGAGCAAGATCTTCACGGCGGGCTCTTGTTTGTGCCGGATATGGAACTCGGCGAGCGCGCGCAGCACGTGGACGTCCGTGGGGAACTCGCGCCGGGCCGCCTCGAACGTTTGCTCGGCTTTTCGTGTCTCGTGCGAGACGGTCTCGTAGATGTCCGCGAGCTCGAGCACGCGCGCGCGCTTGGAGGCGTGATCAGTCGCCTTGCCGATGAGCTCTTGCTGAAGCTCGAGCGCCTTGGGTGCGTCGTTCTGCTTCTTGTACACGCGCACGAGCTGCTCGCGAGCTCCAACGTCATCGGGTGCGCGCTTGAGCACCTCTTGGAACGCGACCTCCGCGCGCGAGAGGTTGGGCACGCGCGTGAGGTAGAGCTCGCCGAGTCGCGCGAAGATCTTCTGCTGCTCGGCCGGCTCGGTGATGAGGCGCCCGAGGCGCACCCATGACTGCTCCGCGCTGTTCCAATCGGCCTCGGAGGCAGCGAGATCTGCGAACGCCGTGAGAGCCTGGACGTGATCAGGGTGCACAGCGAGCGCGGCCTCGTAAGCGGATTTCGCGCCTGCCGCGTCGCCGACCTCCGCGAGCGCGCGCCCGCGATCGACCTCGAGCGTCACGCGCTCCTCAGGGTCGAGCACCGTCGAGATTCGACGTTCGAGGAGCGCAGCGAGCTCCGTGCGCGCCCCTCGTTTGCCATAGAGCGCTGAGAGCTTCGGGAACACATCACGGTAGGTGACGTTGATGGCCGCTGCCGCTTCGAACGCCGCGGTCGCTCGCTCGTCGCGCATGGACGCCTCGATGGACTCCGCGCGCTGCCAGAGCGTCGCTGCCTCGAACCACGCGCCTAGCTGGTGCTCCTCGACAGCGCTCGTTCGAGCGTGGCTCTCGTGCGCCTCCGCGGCGCCTGCGAGATCTCCAGCTTGCTCTCTCGCACGCCCGAGCATCACCCAGGTCACTACGTCCCCTGGATCCTCGGTCGCGGCGCGCTCGAGCAGCGTGAGCGCTTGCGCGGGGTTTCCGGTCTTCTGCGCGGACTCTGCTGCGCGCACGGCGAGCGACGCGAGCTCTTGCGGGCGTGACGCGCGTTCGAGCAGCGCGATCGACGTCGCGAGCATTCCCTCGTTGTCCTCAGCCGCGCGCGCGTGCGCGTTCGCGAGGCGCAGCGCCCAGAGCGTTGGATCTTTCTCCGCAGCCGCGAGCACGGCGACACCCTTGGTGCCATCCCAATCGCCACCGCGCATGCGCAGCCGTCCGCTCAGCACAGCATGTCCCGAAGACTCACCGCCGCCCGTGCCCTTGAGGGCTTGAGCGATCGCCGTAGACACAGGCTCGAGCTCGTCATCGCGACGCTCCGCGAGCAAGACCTGCTCGACATAGCGCAGGCTCGGGAGGTGGCGCGGCGTCTCTTCGAGGATTGATCGATGCCAGAGCAGCGCGCTCGCCGGATCATTGCGGCTGTTCTGATCGAGGTCGGCGAGGCGTTCGAAAGCTTCGAGGCGCGCGCGCACGTCAGGTGCGTTGCGCGCTTGGCCGAGCAGCTCGTCTGCGAGGCGCGCGGACTCGTTGGCGCCGAGCTCGGCGCGTTCGAGCGCCACGCGTCCGAGCGGCGGCATCACCTCTCCAGTGGTCGCTGCGCGTGCGGCTCGCAACGCGCCCTCGCGTTCGCCGAGGCGCTCGTATTCGTACGCCGCTTCGATCAACAAGAGCGTGCGCGTCTGCCCCTGCGCCGCGTTTCCGCGAGCCTCGCGCCACGCTGCGCGATCGGCAGGAGGCTCGGGCGCGAGGCGCTCGTAGAGATCGCGCAGGGCGACGTCCTCAGGTCGTGCGCGATGCGCCTCCTCGAGTCGCTCGGCCGCCAAACCCGCGTCTGCGTCCGCGACGAGCAGCGCTTCACGGACGCTCTCGATCGCGATCTCTAGCGGGTCCACCGCGGTCTGGCGGCGCCCGCGCACCCACTTGAGCACTTCGTCGACATTGCCACTGCGGCGCGCGAGACGCTCCGCGAAGAACGCGCCGACGCCGAGCGACGGAGCGAGACCGTGAATTCGCTCGAGCACTGCAACCGAGTCTTGCGAGTCGAGCAGGTTGCTGCGCACAAGACCTTCGAGCGCGGCGAGCGCGGCTTGGACACTATCGGATTCGTCCTCGGCCGCTGCCTGCAGCACGGTGACGAGGTCGGTCTCCGGGTCCAGCGCGACGAGCGCACGCATCGCGGCCTCGTGCTTGGGATCCATCGCGAGCGCATCTCGATAGAGGTGAGCCGCGCGCTCGGTGAGCCCCGCGCGCTCCGCGACCAGCGCTGCGGCGAGAGTGCGCGATAGCTTGAGCGTCTCGTCTTGATTGAAGGACAGGATCGCCTGGACGATCTGCTGCTGGCGACCTTCGCGGATGTCCACCTCGAGCGCGAGCGTGTTGGCCTGCTCTGGTGCGCTCTCGCGGAGCGCGGCGAGCGCCGGCTCGAGCTCACGATCGCTCGCGCCTCCAGCGATGAGGCGCCCCATACGCATCGCCGCGCGCGTCGATTGGGAGCCGACTCCGCGCTCCGCGTGTGCGCTGACGGCTTGTGCCCGCGCGGCTGTGTCCTCCTGCCTACGGTCTGCGTCCAGAAGCACGGCCGACGCAGACGAGACGAGCGGCGCAAACTCGGGCATGGTGCCAAGAGCCTCGAGATCCGAACGCAATCGCGGCGAAGCGACGTTGGCGATCGCGGCGATGATGACTCGCTCCGCCGGGCCGAACGCGTCTCCCTCGCTCAGCGCTTCGCGGACGATCTCACTCGAGTTCATCTCGAGCCCACGCGCCGCTAGAGCGCGCCTCGCGAGATCGCCTCCCGATTCGACGAGCTCGCGCAGCCATGCGGCAGACTTCTCGCGGCTCGTCGTGCGTGTCGCTGCGAAGGCGGAGGCGAGCCAGAGCGCGGCGCGCGAGATTTCCGGGATGTTCCGCAGCTCCGCGATGCGCTCTGCGGCGCTCACTGCGTCGTTCTTGGAGATCGCCAAGCGCGCTCGACGCAGCGAGTCCCCGGGGTGCGACTCTGTGACGTCCTTGCGCTCGACTCCTCGCAGCCGGAGCGCGTTGCCGATGGCGTTGGCGATGGTGGCCGTCTCCGGTGCATCTGCGAGGCGGAGCGCAGGACTCGCGGTCTCGCCGCGTCCGAGCGCCGCAGCCGCGCGGAGCAGCACCACGCGCACGTCGCTTGGTGCCATGCGAGCGGTCTGATCGAGTCGATTGCTCGAGGCCTCACTGTCTCCCTGCGCAGACAGCAGAGTGGACGCGTATAGCGTCGCGTGCAGCTTCGCGGCAGGCGTCGGCGCATTGCGAAGCTCGGACTCGAGCGACTCCAAAATTCGATCGCGCTCCGCGAACGGGATCGCCGAGCGCAGCTGTCGTTCGATCATCGGGAGCTGGGGCGCGAGCTCTCTCGCCTCCGCGGCGAGCTCTCCAGACCGCTCGCGATCATTGGCCAACGCGTAAAGCTCGCTGGCCACGAGAAGCCCGCGCGCTTGTCCTGGCTTGTCTGGTACCGAGCGCGCCTCTTCTGCGAGCCACTCCGCGCGAGCGACCATCTGTTGGAGCGCAGCCTCCTCGAGCCATGCGACTGCTGGCCGCTCATCCTCCCAAGACGAGTCCGGCGCGATGGCGCGTGGGGGCAGGCTCGCAGCTTTTGCGGGAGGCGCCGCCTTGTACTCGCCGGAAGCGATCAGCTCGGAAGGATCGACGGCCGCGACCTCGTCGCTGTTCGCGTGCGCCTCGGCCTGCGCCTGACGCGCGCTCTCCATGGCCTGCATGACGGGAGCGATCTCGATCGCACCGGTCGTCTCGTCTGGATCATGGAGCCGCTCGGCGGGCGCAAGAAGCTGAGCGTTCTCCTGCGCGACGATGGGCGCAGGCTCCGCAAGCGGCGACGGCTCGGCAACAGGAGCGGGCGGCTCGATCGCGGGCTTCTCCTCGAACTCGTCCTCCGCGAACGGATCGAACAGCGCGCCTTCTGCGACCGGCGGACGCACGGACGCTGATGGGCGCCGCAGGGGCTCCGAAGGGACCGAACGCGTCTCGACATCAGCCGCGCTCGTGACCATGTCCTCGTCTGAAGGCAACAAATCGTCGAGGAGGATATCGATGTCGTCTTTTGGTGCAGGCGGCGGATCTAGCGCGGCGTCGCGTGGTCCGAAGAGCTGTCCGAGACCTCCGCGACGGCCGCCGGGCTTGGCCTCCTTGGGTGGCTGAGCCGCCATGCGCGTCTGGTCATCGAACTCGTCGGGCTCCGAGCGATCGTCGGTGGCAGTCTGCGCCGGTGCTCGATAGAGCGGCGGGGCAGGCGGCTTCGGCGGTGCTGCGGCGGCGGGCGCCGGTGACTGCGTCGCGCCCTCGCTCTCTTCCGGCGGACCTTTGTCCCACTCGGAGAGCGCCTTGTCCCAATCGAAGTTGTCGCCCTCGGGCTTCTTCGGGTCGCTCATGTTCCACCGTCGAGACCGAGAGAGCGCCGCACGTCCGCGAACGCAGGAGAGAGCACGAAGCGCGCGAGCTCAGCGGCGCGCGGATCTTCAGGCGACGCGGGCGGCAACATGTCGGACAGCACGACGCCGAGCTCGCCAGCCGCGACCAGAGCGGCGCGTGCGTGAGACATCGCAGCTCCGCGGGTCCACGCCTTCGCGTCAGCGCGGGTCTGAGCGATCTTGTTGCACGCGTCTGGCAAGAGCTTCTTCGTCTTGCGCGCGATCGCCTTGCCCAGCAGCTTGTCGATCTCCGCTTGCACCGCGTATGGCGGCGCTTCGAGTCGAACGTCAGCGAGCTTGCACGCCGCCACCACGATCGCGGCGACGGTGGTGTCGTCGCGTGAGCGCAGCACTGTGGTGCCGCGGATGATGCCGAACAGCTCCCTCGCGAGGCGCGCGCGTGAATGCGCCGTCAGCGGGAGCGTCACGTTCGGACCGACGATCAGCGCCGGTATCTCTCCGGGCACTCCTTGAACGCCGTGAGGATCGCGACCGCCGATGAACACCTCGAGCTCTTCGATGCCGAAGGCGCCCGCCCACGCGACGAGCTCGTTGCGCAGCGGCAGGCCGCTCTTTGCGTCGACGCGATCTCGCTTGGACACGCCGAGCACCTCGAGAGACGGTCCGAGCGCCTCGGTGAGCGTCGGCCCGAGCAGCACGAAGAGATCGGCGATCGGCCCTGAATCTTGGGGCGCCATGATGAGACCGAGGTGCTGCGCTGTGATTCGGACTTGAGGCACCACGCGCTGGCGCCTCGCCGCAAACCGAGCGAGCGCTTGCTCGACGCCAGGGTTGGGTCCACCTAGCGCGCGACCCACTGCCAACGCGGCTTCCTCCAAGATGGGCTCCTTGAGCGCCTGCGCGAGCCTGGCCAAACGCAGTACGCTCGCCGTATCGACGGGGTTGCGCGTCGCCTCTGCAAGCACGATGGCTTTGGCTTTTTCAAGCATGGCTCGCTTGGTGGGCGGCTCGATGTCGAAGAGCAAGTCGAGCGCTTCGGCGTCTGCCGGCGCCTCCTCGAGCAGCTTGGTCACGGCGTTCGCGGCGCGCGACTTGTCTCCGATGCGGTCCCGATGAATCACCATCGCGAGCCGCGCGGCGTCGATCCGACCGCTCGCTTCGGTACGCTCACGCATCAGCTCCTCGAGGATGCGCGTCGCCTCTTCCCACGACTGGTTGCGCGCCGCCGACTTCGCGAGGCGCTCGCGGACGGGCAGGGTGGAGAGTCCACCGTTATGGAGCGCCAGCAAGATCTCGAGGCCCTTCGCCGATTGCTCGAGCTTGTTCTCGTAGAGGTCGACCGCGGCGACGCCGGCTGTGAGGCGGTTCTTCGGGGGAGCGCCGTCGAGCTTCGCCAACGTCCCGAGCTTGTCGGCGGCTTCGACGAACATGCCTCGGCGAATGAAGATCTCGCCTGAGAGCGCGAGCGCGCCGACGTGGTCCGGCTCGATCATGGTGACGTTCTGGAGCGCGAGGAGCGCGCCGTCGTTGTCGCCCTTCTCTCGGAGAGCGCGCGCTTGCTCCCAGAAGAGCTTCGCGACCTCTGGAGGATCGTCTGTGTGCTGCAGGCGCCTCTCGATGATGGTGAGAAGGAGCGCGCCGTCTTTGCGCTCACGCACGCGCCGGAAGAGCTTGTCGAACGCATGCGCGCGCGTTGGATCGCGATCGAACGCGGCAGAGTAGCAGACCTCCGCGGTGTCCGCGTCGCCTTGTGCGAGCCACAGCCCAGCGGCCTCCTCATAGAACGCTGCGCCACGCGCCGCGTCGCTGCAGCGAGGTCCGAGCTCTTGTGCGGCGGTGGCTTGCGCGTGAGCGTCGCCCGCGGCGGCGGCGGCCGTGCGGAGCCCTTCCCAGCTGCCGAGGTCATCGGGGCGTACCCCGCACACAGCGCGGAACGCTTCGGTCGCGCCTGCGACGTCTCCGCTGGCGAGCAAAGACCACGCTCCCAAGCCCATCGCGTCCGCTTGCGAGTCTGTACCGAGCGCGTCGCCGACGTTGCAGAGCGCGGTGGCGCGTCGCCGTGGATCGGACCCGGGCGGGGCGAACTCGAGGTTGGCGAGTCGCACAGACACGCTCTCTCCAGAGACGAACGGTATGGCGTCTTGCTCTCCGAGCGCCGTCGCAGTGAGGAGCGCGGCCGCGACCTCGAGGGACTCACGTGGCTCACCGTCGAGCGCGGACGCGAGCGAATGGAGTGCGCCCGCCACTTCGCGCGGGTTATCGCCTGCGGCGATCGCGCTCGCGAGCCACTCGATGCCGGCGGTGAGACCGCCGCCGGCGTCGAACCACGCGCGGGCCGCAGTTGCGACGCCATCGGCGTCGCCTGCAGCGACCGCGACGCGGTGACGTTCTGCCCCCGCGAGCGCTGCTGCGCCAGCGCTTGCGAGTTGGGCTGTGGCGCGATCGAGCGCCTCGGCGCTCGACGCGCCATCCGTCCAGATGAGACGTGCAAGCGCACCTGCGCTCGCGAAGTCTCCTCCCATCGCCTCATCGAGCACACCGAGCGCAGCCTCGGCGTCGGTGGC
>JANYHY010000640.1 GCA_025362165.1 Myxococcales bacterium
AGACCGTGACGCGCGAGCCCCCACCAGACTTGATCGCGTCGAGCGCGTTCTGCACGAGGTTGGTGATGACCTGGACGATCTGATCGCGGTCCGCGTGAACCGTAGGCACCGCGCCGTCTTGGCGGATCTTCACGTCGCCCGCGCCGGCTTGCTGCAGTGAGATGACCGATCGAACGAGCTCGGCGAGATCGAGCTCGCGTGGCTTGGGCGGAGGCAGGCGCGCGAAGCGGGTGAACTCGGTCACGATGTTGGTGATGCGATGGACCTCCTCGAGCACGGTGCGCGTGGCCTCGTCGAAGTACTCGTCGAACGCCGGATCGTTTCGCGCGCGCAGACGACGAAGCGTCTCCACTGCGGCGCGGATGGGAGCGAGGGGGTTCTTGATCTCGTGAGCGACTCGGCGCGCGACCTCTCGCCAGGCGGCCACGCGCGTAGTGGCGGCCAAGCGCCGTCGCGTCGCCGCGAGATCGGAGATCATGCGATCGAAAGCGCGCGCGAGCTCACCGATCTCACCGCTCCCTCGCTCGCCGATGGGCTTCGCGTCGCCTGTCGCGACCTTGCTCGCCTCACGCGCGAGCTCGGAGATTGGCCTGCTCAAGCCGCGCGCCAACAGGATCGCGATCAACAGCGCGAAGCCGACGGAGACCCCGACGGACATGAGCACGGTCTGATCGATCGCGAGGAGGGCTTGCTCGAGCGGCGCTTTGTCTTTGGTGACGACGATCGCCACGCGCGAGTTGCCGTCTTCGATCACGCACGAGGCATGTGCGAGCGAAGCATCCGTCGGGCCAGGCTCGCCTTCGTGCACGCCAACCGCGAGCGCGCCGCCGATGCGCGTGAGCAGCGCGTCCAGGCGCCGCGCACCAACGAGCCCTACCGAGCCCGCGGGTCCCTCCTTCTTGCATCGGGCGACGAGCGAGGTGTGGCTCGCGAACGCGCTCTTGCCGCTGCTGTCCGACAAGAAGCGTTCAGGCGGACTCTTGAGCTCGCGGTCGATGTCTTTCTTGGTGACGCCGAGCAGCTCGCGCGGATCGGCGCCGAGCACGTCTCCTCGGCTCGTCACGAGCATCAGCTCGTCGAGGTCGAGCGCGCGCTTCTCGTCGGGGACGAGCTGTGCGAGCGAGAGCCTGCGCGCGTCGAGATCACCGGCTTCCATCGAGAGGAGCGTGCGATCCACGAGCTCGCCGAACTGACACGCGCCGCCGAGCAGCTTGCGATCCGCGTCCGACTGTCGCTTCACCTCGGCGACCGCGCGCCCACACGCGGACTTCACCTCGTCGTCGAAGCGTGCTGTCTCGCGCGTGCGCTGCTCTTCGCGTAGAGCGCCGCCGAGACCAGCGGTCGTCACCGTGACGAGCAACCCGAGCGCGATTACGAAGCGAGGTGTCAGCCTCATCGCGCGCGCCCGCGCGTCGCAGCGCCCCAATCGACGCCCGTTCCATCGGCGCACATGGGGAGCCAGAGATCGGCGACTCGGCCACCCTGCGCGCGAATCTCGCCGAGGATACCGACGCGCAACGTGCGCGGCAGCGTGCGCGCGGAGACATCTCCCAAGCGCGGCGGGTGACGGATCGCGTCTGCCGCAGACGTCGAATCGCTCGACGTGGAGAGTCCAGCGAGAGCGCCGATCGCTCCAGGCGCGAGAGCGCGAGCGACGTCCACGGCCAGCGCGTACGCTCGCGAACCGCGTGCGCTCGAGAAGTCCGTCGCGCTGATCGGTTTGGCGAGGACCTCATGACCCGCGCGAGAGAGCGTCGCGGCGACTGCGCGCGCGAGCTCCACGAGCCAAGGCGAGTCGTCGCGCACGAGCAGCTCGCACGGCGCCCCGCCCCAGCCCTCGTCCTTGTCCGTGGTCCACGCCGCGCCCAAGCCGAGGTACGCGAGCTTGGCTGGCGCGATTCCATCGCACAATCGCTGCGCGTTTCCGGGTGAATCCCAAACGCCTGCGAGCGAGCCCGTTCGCAAGATCGCCCACGCGCACGATCCGGCGTCGAACGATTTGGCTCCCGCGCGAGGCTCGTGAAGCCCGAGTCCCAACCAACCAACATCATCGCCGCCCGCTTCGAACGCGCGCAGAGACGACGACAAATCAGGCGCGGCAGCGACGCTCAACTCGTCGAGGAAAGAGGGCGCACGAGCGGATCGCGAGTTGCGAGTGAGGACCAAAGCGCCCCCACGATGGTCTGCGCGCATGGGACCCGTGCCGTCGGGTGAAGCAGCCGAGAACCCGCTCGGCACGATCACCAGCAGCGGAGAAGCGAGCGTGCGGGCGAGCTTTTGTGGATCGCGTGTCGCGAACGAGATCGTCGAGTCATCGACTCTCTTCGGCGAAGGAACGTCCGCGAGCCACGCCGCAGCACCGAGAGATCGCGAGCGCGCGATCGAGGCAGTGACGTCTCGCGCGGTCAGCGCGTGGCCGAGCGCCGTGACGATCCCAGCGCGCAGCTTGACGCGAACCTCGTCACCGGCGAGCTCCGGCTCCGCCTCGGCGAGCGCAGGCACGACGACGCTCGCGTCTGCGTACGCATAGAGCCCATCGAACAAAGCGTTCCCGAAGATCGCCGCCGCGGCGTCGTCTAGCTTGTGCGGGTCCACGGTCGCGATCGGCCACGGCACGCGCAGCTGCGCTCGCCCACCGACTTGAGCGCGACCACGCGCAGACGACGTGCCCGCGAGCGCGACCGTCGCTGTACCGAGCAACGCGCCTCGTCGGGTCAGCTCACCGGACAAGCCACACCTCCGCGCCCACGATCGCCACGAGCGCAGGCGCGCCCCGATCCTCCGGTGGACACATGCATAATGCACGTATGCCGTCGGGAGCCGCAAAATGAAGGCGTTCACGCGCCCCCCCCGGATCGAGGCTGGAGATCGTGAGCACGTCCGCATCTGTGTCTGCGCTCCATGCGAGCTCGGGCACGCCGTCTTGATCGAGGTCACCGAGCGCGACCTGCGCCCCGACGCCGTCGATCGTCTTGTCGGGGCGATCACCCACTCGCACGTGGAGCTTGCTGTTGGGCTCGCGCGCGACGGTCGCTCGCAATGACGTGCCGAGAGTGTCCGCGGCGTCGAACACGCTCACGGCGTCGAACGATTTGACGCCCGCGCTCCACGTCATCGCGTCGCCTTCGTTGCAACCAATCAACTCTGCGAGCGCGTTGGTCTCGGGAGCGGCGCGCGCACAAACGTCTAGACCCACCGGCAACCCTCGCAACGATCCGCGTGGCGCGAGCGATCCGTCGAGCCACACCGAGGCACGATCCGTCGTGCCGATCGAGATGCGATCTTGAGACATCGTGGCGAAGCCGAGCGGCTCGCGCATGGGGATGGGCGCGCGGCCTACGATCCCACGCCACGGAGCGATCTTCTGCGCAGAGAACGCCCCTTGTTTCAGCTTGCCGAGCACCACGCGCGTCTTGGAAGCGATCAACAAATCCAAACCGCCGTCGCCGTCCACGTCCCCACATGCGGCCGCGAGCACGTCTGTCTCCTCGTGCTTGGCTTTGTGGAGCTGCGCCTGCTCGAGCAGTACGGGCGTGAGCGCGGTCCGGATCTCGGCGTCGATCGGCGCGCTCGCGAACGCATGCGCGCTCGGAGGTGGCGGAGGCAAGCGGATGCGGTCCCACGGATTGGCGACGGTCGGAAACTCGTCCGCCGTGACGCGCAGCTGACCCTTGTCGATGACCACCTTCACGAACACGAGGTTGGCGCTGCGCGACGCGACGCCTCTCGCCGACGCGAGCGGCAACGTCTTGTCATGCGCGCGTGCGTTCGGCCCGAGCTTGCCCGCGACGAGCGCCGCGACCTTCAACGCGAGCTCCTCACCCTTGGGGGCAGGCACATCGCTCTCGAGCGGCGAAGCCACGACGATGACGCTCGCATCAGGCTTGTTTTGCAGCCCTTTGGCGATCTCCGGAGCCAGGCTGGAGAGCGACGACGCCGCGCTCGCGGACGAGCCCTCGCAGACCAGACCGAGGACCAGCGAGACTAAGAGAGCTTCTTGCCCAGCGCGACGCGGCCGACCACGACCGAGATCAACAGCGGCACGACGAGCGCGATCACGATCGCCCATGGCCCGAACTTGTACCACTTGTGCGGCGAGTACACCGCGTACGACCCGAGCGCGGCGAGCGGCGCAGCGAAGGACGAGAGCCAACCATGCCTGCCGTTCGGAAGCGCGCGGACCTTCGTGGCCAAGAGGGCGAGATCCACGAGCGAGGCGACGAGCGCCCAAACGAACGCCCACAACGAGCCAACCAACACGCCGACACCAAAGAACAACCATCGCGGCACGAGATCGTGGAGCGGCCCAACGAGCGCGTACGTCCCGACCGCAGCCACCATCGCCAACCAAGGCCCGGTCATCGTGGGGAGGAGCCAACTCGCGATCGACGGACGCTTGTAGGGGGCGGGAGTTGCCATACGAACAAGCATACGCACGCCTTGGACAAAAGCTTTCCGTCACGGCGCGGAATCCGCGGTCTCACCTTGTGTGCCACCGTCCAAGACGGGAGTCGCTCCGATCTCCGTAGGCTCGGTCCCTGCGAGGAACACCTCATCCATGGTCTGCAGGTCGTCATCCGGAGGCAGCATTCCGCTGGTTTTGTCGATCTTGATCTCCACGAGGCCTGCAGGCTTGGGAAACTGACTGGGGGGTTTGTGCTCGCTCGCGGCCTTCATGAAATCGATCCACGCGGGCAGCGCGACCGAGGCGCCGGTCTCTCGAGCGCCGAGCGACTTGCCGTCATCAAAGCCGATCCATACGACCGCTGCGGTCTCCGTGGAGTAGCCGGCGAACCAAGCGTCCTTCGCGGCGTTGCTCGTCCCAGTCTTTCCGGCGACGGGTCGCCCCAATGATTTTGCCTGAACGGCAGTGCCATGATCGATGACGCTCGTGAGCATGCTGGTGATGACGTACGCCTCCGCCTCGTCCAGCACGCGCCGCGGCGGTGGGAGGGGAGCAAGCTCGAGATCTTTTCCATCAGGTCCGGTGACGCGCGTGACGATGCGCGGCGTGTCGTAGGTGCCACCCGCTGCGAACGTCGCGTATGCGCCCGCGAGCTCGATGGGCGCGAGCTCGTAGCTGCCGAGCGCGAGCGACAGATCAGGCTTCAACGTGGACTCGATGCCGAGCGACTGAGCCCAACCCACGACGTTCGCCGGCCCCACGTCCGCGAGCACGCGCACCGCGCATACGTTCACGCTGTTGGCGAGGCACTCACGAAGCCGCAAGAAATCCGTGCCCGCGTAGCCCTCGTAGTTCGATGGCTTGTATCCGCCTGGGAACACAGCCGGTCGCGGATCAATCAACGAAGAAGCCGTGAAGCGCCGCGAGTGGATCGCATACGAGTAGACGACAGGCTTGAACGTCGAGCCCGGCTGCCGCCTCGCGTGTGTCGCGCGATCGAGCCCTCCGCTTGCCGCTTCGTAGTTGCCGACGAGCGCGACCACCTGCCGCGAACGCACGTCGATCGCGACCATCGCCCCTTCGGGCCCGAGCTCCAAACGCAACGGCACACGCGCGGCTGGCGCTCCGCCGTCTCCCGCCTTCGCAGCGTCTGGGACTTGTCCCAAGAGGCTCACGCGAACCAGCGCACCCATCGGAGCGAACGCCGAAGCCGTCAAGTGCATCGGATTGTAGCGATCAGTGAACTCGGAGAGCCTGACCGTGCCGTGCGCGGTGCCCACCGCAATGTCGATCGTCCCCTTGCTGTCATCCGTCCCTTCCACGACGCCCACGAGCACCTTGTGATCGGAGAACTCAGGTGTCCCAGTGAAAGGCGGATCGCTCGGCTTGGGCGGCGGGATCGTTCGGCCCCTTTTATCCCCCTTCGGGGACTTTCCAGGATCGTCGACCGTCGCTTGCGCAGGCGCCTTGAGCGGACCGAGCAGCCCGTGCTTCTTGTCATATGCGCTCAACGCCATCTGCACGCTCTTGCGCGCGGAAGCCTGTAATTTAGGGTCAATCGTCGTCGAGATCGTGTAGCCGCCGCGCGACGCGTCGTCATGGACGAGATCTCGCAGCGCCTTCTTTGCGAGCTCCACCACCTCGGGCGCCACGTCTCCCTCTGCGTCCGAACCGCTCGCGAGCTTGACCGGTTCGTCCTTGCTCGCCGCGAACTGCGCGTCGTTCAAGAAACCTTTCTGATGCATTTGATCCAGCACGTACGCGCGCCGCACCAACGTCCGATCCAAGTGTTTGCGTGGAGAGAATCGATCAGGCCCTGCAGGCAGTCCCGCCAACAGCGCGGCCTCCGCGATGGTCAGGTCCTTTGCGCTCTTGCCGAACGTGCCGCGCGCCGCCTCTTCAATGCCATAATTGCCATCACCGAAATAGATATGATTGAAATACAGCTCGAGGATCTCGTCTTTGCTGAGCTCTTGTTCGAGCTTGCGCGCCAGCAGCGCCTCTCTGATCTTGCGGCTGTAAGTGCGCTCTTGGCCCAATAAGAGGTTCTTGACGACCTGCTGAGTGATGGTGGAGCCGCCCTGTCGCGTTCTGCCGCTTCGGACGTTGATCGCAAACGCGCGCGCGATACCCCAATAATTGAGCCCCTCGTGCTCGTAGAAGCCGGCGTCCTCCGCGGCGAGCAGCGCGAGCTTCACGTGCGCGGGGAGCGTCGTGATCGAGACCACGGTGCGTCGCTCGGTGAAGATCTCCGCGAGCGTCGTGCCGTCCCTCGCCAACACGCGGGTCACTTGAGGCGGGTGATAGTTGCCTTTCAGATCCGCGACGCTAGGCAAATCAGCCTCGAAGTGACGCACCACGATCACGATCGCGATGAACCCGAGGATCGCCAAGACCAGCGTCGTCACAGCAAGTCGCTTGGTCCATCTCCAAATGAACGCGAGCGCGCGCTTACGAAACGGCGCCTTGGGCGCGGCGGGAATTGCGCTCCGCTTGGTCGGCAGGACGTCCGCCTTGTCCCCCTTCGGGGACTTTCCAGGATCGTCGCCCGG
>JANYHY010000688.1 GCA_025362165.1 Myxococcales bacterium
TCTTGCCGACCAAGGACCGCGCCAATCCCCTCGAAATAGCGACCAAGCCGGGCTTGCCCAGCGGCATCGAGCTCATACGCCATGCCCCCGTTTCGCAGATGCCAGATGCTTGGGCCAAGAAAACTGCGACAGTAGTGTTAGGGTGGGAAGCGATCGCCTGTGGCGCCAGGGGAGCCGCTCGGCGTGCCGCCCATTCCAGCGTTGCCGTGTTGGAAGAGAGGCGCGGTCACGACTGTGATCAGTGCCTTCTGACCGCCTGCATACAAACCATAAGAAGGGCCACCCGAACCACCACCGCCGATGCCGCCTGGTCCGCCGGCGCCACCTTGTCCACCGACCGCCGCGGTCATGTTCCCGACGCTCGCGCAACTGTTTCCGTTGATACACTGCGCGCAGCCCTCGTTCTCCGAGGCGCCGGCGCCGCCCATGCCCCCAGACCCGCCTTTTCCACCATTGCCACCGTTGCCGGCGGCGCCTCCGATGAACGAACCGCCGCTCAGGGAGAACGTCGCGTCCCAGCCGAACACGCCGATGCTCGCGCCGCCGCCCGATCCGCCGATGCCAGGTTCACCAGGCCCGCCGCCGCAACCCGCGAGCTTGTTCACGCAGCCATTGGAAGCGCTGCAGTTCACGGTGTTGGGTTTGCAAGTGGTGAACTCGTTACCGCCGCACTTCGCGGTGCAGCTACCGGTGTCACCAGGGAGCGAGTCTTTGACTCCAACGGATCCGTTCGTTCCCACATAACCGGTTGGGTCGAAGCTGCCGCCGTCGGCGCCATTGCCGACGCTGCCAGTCTTGCCAGTCGCGCCGACGCCCGTCACGCACTTGATCCCGCCGATACCTCCGGTCGCACCAGCGTCACCGTCGCCACCAACGCCACCAGGACCAACATTGACCGAGACCGACTCGAACGACAGTGAACAGTTATGGGCGAACACTCCGTACACGGATTGACCTGGCGTAGGCGCTGCAGTCTTGCCGATCACACTAAGATAGCGGAGCGTCGCCGCCCCGTTGAAATCAGCCTTGATCGCGACGTTCGCGGCGTCGGGCATCTGGATCTTCACAGCGTTGATGAGGTCAGCCCCACACGCTGGGATCCATTTTCCCGAGATCGTGTCCCATCCGCCCATGATCGTGATCGCCGCGTTCAGCGTCACCGTCTCCTTGTAGGTTCCGCGAGCGACAAAGACGGTCTTCCTCGTGAGGACCTTCGCTTGGTTCACACCGGCTTGGATTGTCTGGCACGGACTTGTTGCGCTCCCGCACTGAGCCGAGTCCATGCCGTTGATGTTGACGAAGACACCACCGATCTCGTCGACGGTTCGATTCGCGCACGACGAAGCGTCGCCACTACCACCGCTGTCTGTCGAGTTGGAGCCGTCAACGAGGCCCGCATCAAACACAGGAGCGACGGACGCATCACCAACGCACGTGATGATGCAGACACCGGCGAGCGCAGTTCCAAGTCCCGCAAAGATGAGCCAAGCTTTTCTCATGCCCGCATCGTAGCGCGCTCTCGAGGACAGATGAAGCACCTCACGTGCGTTAAACGGCGTATCCTGACAGCATGGCGGGGGAGTCTGAAATCCTGACGGAAGGGAGAGTCATCGGGCGCTACGTGCTCTATGACGCGCTCGCCGCTGGAGGGATGGCGACGGTCCACATCGGGCGAATCCTGGGAGAGGCTGGGTTCTCTCGCTCAGTGGCGATCAAGCGGCTCCATCCGCAGTTCGCGCACGATCCCGAGTTCGTCTCGATGTTCCTCGAGGAGGCGCGGCTCGCTGCGCGGATCCGCCACCCGAACGTCGTCCCGGTGGTGGACGTCGTCTCGATGGACAGTGAGCTGTTCCTCGTCATGGACTACATCCAAGGCGAGACGCTCGCGCATCTGACGCGCATCACTCGGGAGCGCAACCGCATCGTGCCGCTGCAGATCGCCCTCGCGATCGCGTCCGACATGCTCGCGGGCCTGCACGCAGCGCACGAAGCGAGAGACGAGAACGGTACCGCGCTCGGCATCGTCCACCGCGATGTCTCTCCGCACAACGTGATGATCGGTCACGATGGAGTCGCGCGCGTGCTCGACTTCGGAATCGCGAAGGCCAGCTCGACGATCGAGGCGACGCGCGAAGGCTCGGTGAAGGGCAAGTTCTCTTACATGGCGCCGGAGCAGTTTCGCAGCAAGCCCGTGGATCGTCGCACGGACGTGTTCGCTGCGTCGATCGTGCTCTGGGAGATGCTCACGGGGGAGCGCTTGTTCGTCGCCGAGGAGCAGGCGTCGATCATGGCCAAGGTGCTGATGGACAACATCAAGCCGCCAGGGATGGTGACGGGCGGGCTGCCTCCTGCGGTGGACGCGCTCGTGCTCCGAGGTCTCGAGCGCGACGTCAACAAGCGCTTCCCGTCGGCGCTCGCGATGGCGCAAGAGATCGAGAACCTGCGACTCAACATCGCGCGACCCACAGAGGTGGGCACGTGGGTCGATCGCATCGCGGGCGACACCTTGAAGCGCCGCGCCAAGCGTCTCGCGCAGATCGAGAGCACAGGCTCTTTCTCGCGCGATCAAGCGCTCGCGGTCGCAGCGGCGATCTCAGGTCCGTTGTATGGCCCTGGCGACTCCACCTCTTCGCAGTCCGGTCTGCGTCCTCGAAACGCGCCCCCTCCAGACCCGAACGATGTCGTCATTGATGTGGAGGTCGACGGTCCGGTCGCAGACCTCGCGCCTGTAGACGAGCCAGCGCCGCCAAAGCGCCGCTCGCGTGTGGGGCTGGTGGTTGCGCTCTTTCTCGTTGCCGCTGTGGGAGCGGGCGCCTTCATCTTTCGATCGAAGATCACGACCTACTATGCGTCGCTCACCGTGCCGCCAGAGCCGGTCGGGTTCTCCGCCCACGCCATGCCTACACAACCCACGCAGAGCGCTGTCGTGATCGCGCCGCCGCCGCCGACGACTGCAGCTCCGTCCGCGACACCGACCGGCGCGACGCTCGATCTATCCGTAGCGCCCTCCGCGTCGCACAAAACCAACATGGGGGGCAACACAGGAAACGTGGTTCATGGCACGGGTCGCGCACCTGTCGTCACGCCCGTCGTCACCGCGACACCCACCCCGCCGTCTCTACCTACAACTCCGACCGGTCCACTCCCGCAACGACCGTCGCTCGCTGCCGTGCAGAAGGCCCTGAAAGCCAACATGCCCGCGGCGCGCGCGTGCGTCAGCAGCGACTCCACTCCGCACGCTAACGTCACCTTTCAATCCGACGGAACCATCAAGAGCGTGAGCGTGACTGGCGCCAGCGGCTCCGAAGCGACCTGCGTCAAGAGCGCCTTCATGGGCGCACGCGTCGACCCCTTCACCGATCCCACGTTCTCTTTACCCGTCACGATTGGCAACTAGGAAATTGATGCCGCCGTTGGCGGACATCAACGGCCTTCGGCATAGCGGCGGTGCCGTTGGCACGCCCCAATTCGCGGGAGCGAATTTCTGGGTTTGGGCGAAGCCCAAGTAGACCGTCTAGCGCCGCGATTTGCAGCGAAGCTGCTCGTGCGCAGCACCCGTCGTTTCGACGGAATCGCGGCACTAGGAGTGCGGCAGTAGGGTATCTTCCCGGGCCATGTCCATCCGGCCCTACTTCTTGTTCGCGTCTGCTCTGGTCTTGCTCGACTGCTCCAAAGACGAACCGAAAACCGACACCTTGGCGAGCGCAAGTGCGAGCGCGAGCGTCGCCGCTGTTCCGTCGAGCGCGCCGTCTGCGTCGGCCGCTCCTTCTGCGAGCGCTGAGCCCGAGCCTCATCACGACTGCCCAGCGAACTCGGCGGGCGAAGGCTCGTTCGCGAAGCCGTGTGAAGCGAAGGGCGCCGAGCGCTTGATGACCGTGAAGTGGACGAAGACGGACGACAAGGGTCCGAACTTCTCCATCAAGAACATCGGCAAGACGACCATCCTCTACGGAAAGATCGTCGTGTACTTCTACGACAAGGCCGGCAAGCAGATCGACATCCCAGACGCGAGCGAGACTCCGCCGAAGACCAAGCACTTCCACAGCTGCTTCGGCAACTTCTTCCAAGGCGTGATGAAGGCTGGTGAGAGCGCGACGCTCACGTTCTCGTGCGTGCCCAAAGGCGTCATCCCCGATGGCACCGTGACGATCGAAGCGGAGATGCAGAGCGTGGGCTTCGCAGACGCGAGCGAGAAGAAGGTGGACTTCTATTGGCGCAACGCAGATCTCTCGCCTGCAGCGCGCGCGAAGGGCGGGAAGTAGCCGCCGGGCTCGACATATCGACTAGCATCGCGTGCGATGGCTCACCGTCCCCTCGATGTCACTGAAGGCTTCCGGCTCGGTGCCTATACGCTCGTGACTCAGATCGGTCGCGGTGGGTTCGCGCCGGTCTGGCTCGCGAGGGAGCTGTGGGGTGAGGTCGAGCTGCGCACCGTCGCGATCAAGCTGTTTCGTACCGATCCCAACGAGCGCCATGCGGCGGCCGGTCCGATGTCGAGCCAAGGGCAGCTGCGAATCTTGGAGGAGGCGCGCGCGCTGTGTCGCGTCGAGCACCCGAACATCGTGCGGTTCTACGCAGTGGCGACGACGCGCGACGAGTCGCTGCTCGGGCTCGTCATGGAATACGTGCAGGGCACGTCGCTCGATCGACGCATTCAAGACGAGGGCAAGCTCCCGGTCATCGAGGCCGTCGCGGTCGGCAGCGTCGTCGCTTCCGCGCTCGCCGCAGTTCATGCGGTCGGGCTCGTGCATCGAGACGTGAAGCCCGCCAACGTCATCGAGTCTCGCGGTGTCTACAAGCTCATCGACTTCGGCATCGCCTCGAGCGATCGGCCAAAGAAGGAGACCGCTCCTCCAGCTTCGGACGTGATGGTGATGGATGATCTCCCCATCGCGCTCGCGGGCACAGAAGCGCCCACGCTCACGACCGAAGCGCTCTCGAGCTTCAGCTCTTCGGGGACGATCGGCTTCATCGACCCTGCAGCCAGCGCCGAGATCGCGACGCCCTCGAGCGATCTCTATTCGCTCGGCGGAGCGCTGTTCCAATGCTTGACGGGTCAACTGCCCGCAGGCGCTGCGGCGAAATTGGCGGGAGTGGGCGGGCTGAAGAGCGATGTCCTCGACGGCAGCGAGAAGGCCCCCTCGCTCGCTCTCATGCTGCCCGACGCGAACAAAGCGTTGGTCGCGCTCGTCGACTCGCTGCTCGATCCCAATCCGTCGAAGCGCCCGCGCTCGGCAGAGTCGGTGTCGTGGGAGCTCGAGCGCATTCGTCGCGAAATCGCCGGCCGTTCGCGGCCTCTACCGCCTGAGGAGATCGGCCCCTTCCGCGGACTGTCGCGCTTCGAAGAGGGTGATCGCGACGTGTATTTCGGACGCGCCGTCGAGGTGGCCGCGGCGCTCGAGGCGATGCGCTCGCGCGGTCTCGTCGCGCTCATCGGTCCGTCGGGCAGCGGCAAGAGCAGCCTCGCGCGCGCAGGTGTCTTGCCGGCGATCCTCGACGGCGAGCTCGGCGGTTGGCCCAAGGCTTGGGACGCAGCGACGTGCACGCCGCTCGCCAGGCCACGCGAGTCGTTCGCGCGCGCGCTCGAGCCGATGGTGCCAGACGCGCTGATGCTCGAGCCGGAGGTCCTCGTCGATCGACTCAAGGAGCACGTGCGCGCAGAGGGGCGGGGCGTGGTGATCCTCGTCGATCAGCTCGAAGAGCTCGTGACGCTCGCGACCGATGACGGACGCGAGTACGCCGCGCGTCTGCTCGGCATCCTCGGCGGTGTGCCCATGCCCGGCATTCGCGTGATCGTCGCCGCGCGCCGCGATCTGCTGGACCCGCTCTTGGCGCTCCCGGAGCTTGGCCGAACGATCGCGCGCGGCACGATGCTCGTCTCGCCGATGAGCGCGACGACTTGGGGCGAAGTGATCGATCAAGCGCTGTCCGCTTACGGCTACTCCTTGGAGGATGAGGCCCTGCGCGTCGAGCTGCTCGATCAACTCAAGCACGTCGCGGACGCGATGCCTCTCGTCCAGTTCGCGCTCACGCAGCTGTGGTCGCAGCGCGATCACGTGAGCAAGAAGATCACGCGCGCAGGCCTGAACGAGGTCGGCGGGATCGCAGGCGCGCTCGAGCGCCATGCGGAGTCGAGCATCGCGGAGCTAGAGGCAACGGGTGAAGAGGGCGTGATCGACGTAGCGCGCGCTCTTCTGCTGGAGCTCACGACGCCGCAGGGAACGCGCGCGACCAAGACGCTGGACGAGCTCGAGGCCTCTGTGCCATCGCCGTCCTTGCCGCGCGTGCTCAAGGTCCTCGAGCTCAACCGCTTGATCATCCGCGAGGCCGAGGGGCTCACGCTCGCTCACGAGGCGCTCTTGCACTGGGAGCGCCTGAGCGAGTGGGTCGACGCGGCGCGCGCGGAGAGAGAGCTCACGGCCGAAGTCGAGCAGGACGCTCGTCGTTGGGATCGCAACGACCGCGACGACACGATGTTGTGGAAGGGTCAGCGCGCGCTCTCTGCCGAGGAGCTGCTGGCGCGCGGAGCACGCGTCAGTGAGCGCGGACGAGACTTCGTCGAGGGCGCCACGAAGGCGACGGCGGAGGCAAGGCGATCTCGTGATCGCGGCTTGCGCACGCGAGTCGTATCCATCGCCGCGTTCGTGTTGCTCGTCGTCGGCGTCGTCTTCTCGGGTGCGTACGCGCAGAACGATCACCAGCGCCTCCAGGAGATCCAGCTCGCTCAGAATCAAGCGCACGCTGCGCTCGTGCGTGCCATGGCGCTCGAGCGGGCGCTCGTTGGCGATCACGACGCTGCGGAGCTCCTCTTCGCGCGATCACTGCAGCTCTCGGACGAGCGCGAGACGCGCGTGCAGCTCCTTTCGGAGCGATTGGGCGGCCGTACGACCGTGCGTCGTCTCTCTCGGAGCGAGCCAAAAATGGCCACCGCGGACGTGCTCTTCAATCCGGAGAGCACACTCGCGCTGACGTGGGACGGCACCTCCAACGTGCACTTGTGGGACTTGGTCGAAGGCAAAGAGATACCGACGAAGCTCCCAGAGCACGTCTCGATCGCACCCGCCACGGACGCGAACATGCGCGTCCTCGCGCTCGTGACCACAGACGCCGTCCTGCATGTCTACGATATGTCCGCGTTCGGCAAGCCCGACTTGATCAACGCCATCTCGGCTCCCGACATCACGCAAGTCGTTATCGCGGGCGCCGGCTCAGACGGTCGCGTCGTGGCGATGGGCAGCAGCGCGATTGACTCGTGGGACCTTCACCTCCAGCGAGCGCATCATCGCCCAGACGCTGATCTCGCGAACATGACGATGCGCAGGTCAGCGGATGGACTGAACGTCGAGCTCGTCTCGGGCGACACAGTAATCGAGACCGATCCGACGACGCTCGCGCCAACCTCGAGCGGATCGGAGTTCTCGCGCGCTGACTCCGCGCGCGATCTTCTCAGCGCGACCAGTCCGGATCTTCACTGGCGAATCGCGCCCGACACCGACGGAGCGCTGCGTCTCTCGCAAGGCCACGGCGACGCTGTGGGGAGGCTCGTCGACTGCGCGCCCGCTGCCGCCATTCGGTTTGCACCGCTCTCGGATCGATTCGTGTGCCTGCGCCAAGACGCCTCGATCGAGATCTGGAGCATCGAGCGCGGATCTGGCGATCTGCTGTCGCGCGCGAGAGAGAACGAGCCCACCGGTGGAGGCGCCACCTTCTTGAAGTACGCTGTGGATGGGCAGCGACTCCTCTTCGCGCGTGGTGGATCCAAGCTGTTCGACGCGGACGGCGCGGTGATCACATCGATGGAAGATCCCGCGCTCTCCGCGACTCCCGATCTCTCAAAGGTCACCTACTTCGACTCGGACGCAGACGACGACAAGACCATCCGCGTGTTCGCGGGCGCTCAACATATCTGGTCTGTGGGCGGGAGAGGCGCGCCTGGGCTGAGCCCCACCGGAAGCTTCCTCTTCGGCACGAACCTGGCGCCGCAGTACCTCGATGGCAAGGCACCTCGAAAGTACGAGGCGGGCTACGCGGACATGGCCTTTAGCGCCGATGGACGAACGCTCGCGGTCGCTGGCTTCGAGACCAATCGCATCCTGCTCCTCGACGACGACGGCGATACAGTCACTCGCGTCCTCGGCGGTGGACCGTCCGCGCGCGTGACCTCAGTGAGCTTCGGCCTCAGCGGACAAACGTTGGCGAGCGGGTACGACGACGGGACTGTCGTGGTGTGGAAGCTGCGTGGCGGTGAGCCGATCCGCTTTCACGCGCACGACCACGCGATCGTCGCGGTCGCGTTCACGCCAGCAGGCGAGGTGATCACGCAAGCTGACGGGGAGGCTCAAATCAGGCTCTGGAACGGCGCGACGGGTGCGCCCGGCAAGCAGCTCGCGCTCGACTCGGCGGCGCTTGGGTTCGCGGTGAGTCCGCGCGGCTCCGCGATCGCGGTCTCTAGCGGCGTGAAGGTCACCATCTTTGGTGACGTTCAGCGCGAGGTCGCGGTGGAGTCGCCCGTCGTCGCGCTCGACTTCGCCGATGACGGCGCGCGATTGGCGCTCGGCACGCGCGGGGGTGACGTCCGCATCCTCGACACGGCGACGCTCCATGACGCGGTCAAGCCGTTGCACGTGTCGATGGGCGCCATACGGCGCGTCCGCTTGACTCCCAACGCTCATGTCGTCGTCGCCGCGCCCCCGCTGGAAAAGGAAGACCCGGACAATCTCGCGCTCACGACGTGGACCATCCCAGAGGCAGACCAGCCAGCCAAGTCGGAGGAGCTCGGGCGCGCGGTCACTGCGTTTGCGCCATTCGCGGTCGACTCCCGATCTCGCGTCGCCTCGAGCTTCGATACGTCCTCGACGAGCACGATCAGCGGAGACATCGTCACGATCGGGTCGGACGTCGACAGGAGCTTCGTGGCGGACTCTCTCCAGTTCTCGGAGGACGGTCGTCGCGTGATAGGCGCCCTGGACGACGGATTGAGGCTCGTGTTCGGTGACGTGCCGAGCGAAGAGGCGAGCGCGTCGCCGCGGTGGTGGCTGGACCTGCGCATCGCCAAGGCGCCGAAGCCTCCAGAGGGCACCGGTCAACGATTGGCGTTCGCGCCAGACGGTCGATCCTTCGCGGCGATCGATCAAGAAGGTGAGGTGCGCTTCTACCGCGTCGACTTCAGCGGAGTGACCGCGCTCACTCGCACATTGCGAACGTCGGCGAAGGAGCTCGCATACGACGGTCATGTCGCAGTAACCGCGGGCGACTCTGGTGACACGAGCCTATGGGACGTCGCCACAGGAGAGCGGTTGGCGATCTTGCACGGCGATGAAGGCGATCCCCGCATCGCACGCATGGCGCTCGCGCACGAGCAGCGCTCGTTGGCCGTGCTCACGTCGAAGGGGACGCTCCGTCGCTACAAGCTCGACGATCTGCACCACGTGCTCACCGCGTCCGCGGACGATCTCTTCAATGAAGCGAGCGCGGAGACGCATCTGACCTTGGACAACAAGGACAACAAGGAGACGGTCGTGCCTGTCCGCTCTGAGGACTCGGTGCGCTCGCCGCTGCTCGCCGGCAATGTCGAGACGGCGATGCGCCGCGCCGCAGAAGCGAAGCTCACGGGCGATCCAGATCCGCTCGCGCAGCTCACCATAGCGCGCCTGTTCGGACCCTACGCGACGCTGCAAGCGGTGATGCGCGATCACATCGGAGCGGTGAACGCTCTCGCTTTCAGCCCAGACGGCTCGCGCTGGGTCTCTGCCAGCGAAGATGGAAGCGCGCGACTATCAGCGGGCACCAAGACGATCGCGACGATCGAAGGCCAAGATCCGCTCCGCGTGGCCGCGTTCAGCCCAGATGATCGCTTCCTCCTCACGGGCAGCGCGCGCGGTGACTTGCTCCTGCGCGACGCGCGCACCGGCGATCTCAAGAGACGGCTCAAGGGTCATGGCTCCGCGCTGGTCACGGTGTCTTTTTCGGACGACAAGCACCTCGTCGCGACCGCGAGCGCAGGTTCGGTGATCGTTTGGGACCTCGACAAAGAGGAGCCGATGCTGCAATCGGGCGGCATGGGAGGGGCGGTGGCGACAGTCGCGTTCGAGCCGAATGGCAGACGCTTGCTCGTCGTCTCCTCCGACAACGCAGCCATATGGGATCTAGACGCCATGGCGGCGTCCATCGCGCAAAAGATCGATCCCAAGGATCCCGTCAAGAAGGTGAGCGCGGCGAAGGGCGAGCATTTTCTCGTCGGTGCGTGGTCGCCTGACGGGCACGTGATCGCGGTGGGATCCTCTCGCGGAATAGGGCACGGGATGTTGCGCGCGTGGGAGCCTGACCTCCAAGGCGCGCTCGCTGCCACGGGTTCGATGCTCCCCACGCTCGAGCTGGAGTTCGACTCAGAAGTGACCTCGGTGAGCTTTCGCGACGACAGCAAGCTGCTCGCGGCCGCGATCGACGAGTCGGTCATGGTGATCGATTTGTCCAAGCAAGCGATTCGCTATGCGTTCCCGTTCGAGAGCGCGCGCGTCGGATTCGCGCACGGAGATATCGTCGTCGCGAGCACCGCATCGGAGGTTCGCCTTTGGGACGGCAGCAGCGGAGCTTCCCTCGCGCGGCTGCAACCGTTGAAGCAGCGCTCGTCTGGAGATCGCGCCATGCCTGCCGCCGTAGCGCTCTCGAACGAGCACGTGCTCACCGGCTTCTCCAGCGGAGAGGTCCTCGCGTGGGCACCGCCGGACAATACGCAGAGGCCGCTCGATCGCACGATCAAGGCGCAGTTGGACATCGGTGAGCTCGCGAGCACCCACGTTTCAGCCACGATCGTCGATTTCGCGCCAAGCCCGAATGGCACGAGGATCGCGGCGGTGACTTCGGATGGAGCGGGCGCGTTGTGGAACGTCGATGAAGACGAGCAGGTCGCGCTCGAGCTGCCCGAGGCGATGCATCGAGAGGCTGCGCTGCGTACGATCGCTTACAGCCCCGACGGTTCACGCTTCGTGGTCGCGGCGACGGACGGGAGCGCGACAGTGTTCGATGGCGCGCCGCCGATCGCTCCAGCGACGGACTCGGGCAGCGAGAAGAAGACCACGCAGAAGCCGCTCTTCACCGTGCACCACAAAGAACGCGTCAAGCAGGCGTGCCTCAGCCCGGACGGTAAAGTGCTCGCCACAGTCAGCGAGGACAAGACGGTCGGACTTTGGAGCGCGCTCACGGGCGCACTGCTTCATAGTCTAACAGGGCACGACAGCTTCGTTAACGCATGCGCGTTCGATCAGGCGAGCGCTCGACTCGCCACGGTCGCGTCGAACGGCAGCGTGCGCGTGTGGGATGTCGCCACGGGCGCCGCGCTCTCTGCTCCCGTCGGGCATAGCCAGCGCGCGTTGTTCGTGGACATCACGCGCGATGGTAGGTGGGTCGCGTCGGGTGGCGACGAGCGCGTGGTCCACATTTGGAACGCCACGACGGGGGCGCTCGAGCGAGATCTCTTCCTCGATGGCTTCGCGACGTCCGTCCGCTTCGATCCGGCTGGAAACAGGCTCGCGGTGAGCACCGTCGAGGGCACGACGATCGTGTGGGACGTCGCGGCCAACACGCAGTTGATGCGCTCTTCCGCCCGTGACGGCGATGGCAACGCGGTCCAATGGAGTCCCGACGGGCGCCAGATCTCGATCGCCTCTGGCATACGCGTAGCGCGGGTGCTCGACGCGCTGACGGGCGCTTTGGTCTGGTACTCGTCGTCAACGACGAGCGACGTTCGCTTCATGACGCGCGGTCGGTTGGCCAGCTTCAACGACGATCGCATCGTAGTGGTCGCGGCGCCTCCGCTGTCGCCGTCCGCTGTGTCGTTGCCTTCGAGCGACGCTCGCTACAGCCTCGTGTTGGGCGTGACCGGCGCCCTCGCGATCGGTGCAGGCCCGCAGCTCGCGACGGGGCCCGATCCGTCGCAGCTCTTCATGAGCCAAGTCGGAGAGATCGGCCGCGTCGCCGCTGCGCCAGACGGTTCGCGCTTCGTCGTCGCGTCTCACCAACTTCTCACCGCGTGGGACAGCCAAGGCCACGAACTGCCACTGTCTCGCCCGAGCGCAGCGGCGAATGTCGCTGGCATCTGGTTCGGTCAGTTCATGGGCAACGACCGCGTGATGACCGGCGGTTGGGACGGCACGCTCAAGCTGTTTGACGCCGCCACCGGCGCGCTACGCGTCGACGTCAACGGAGTCGACGTGCCGTTCTACGACGGAGTCGTAAGCCCCTCGGGTGATCGCATCGCGCTGATGACTCGCACTCGCATGCAGATCCGCGACGCGGATGGAGAGCTCGTGGCGATCATCGACGGATCGTTTCGCGCTCAGCCGCTCGTCGAGTGGAGTCAGGACCAGAAGCGCATCCTCATCTTCACGGCCGACACGCTCGGGACGTGGGACGCGACGACCGGCGCCAAGCTCGAGTCGATCGAAGCGCCGCCGTTCGGCGTGCGAGCGGCCCGCTGGACGACAGGCGGCCGAGTCGTCATCCAAGAGCGACAAACAGGCGCTGTCCGCGTTTGGGACGAAGCCAAGCACGCGGTGGTCGGCACGTTCGACATGCCGAGTGATGCCACGCACACGGAGGTGTCCGTCAACGGTCTCGTCGCTGCGAGCAGCTCCAACGGTGTGGTTCGGATGTGGGACTCCGGCGGCAAGCTGTTGCGCACGATCAAGCTGGGAACTACGGAGCCCAACACGATCGCGTTCGCGCACGACGGCAGCGCCTTCGCGGTCGGCAGCGATGATGGCGCTCGCGTGATCGAGGTGTCGACGGGACACGTCAGCGCACCGTGCGGCGCGAACGTCGCAGAGCTGCATTGGAGCCAAGGCGGCGGTCGATTCCTCGCCAACACGAGCTCTCACACTGGCGGGCTTTGCTCGAGAGACGGCAAGCTCGTGCACTCGTTCCCAGATGCCTCGGGTGTCGCGCTCTCGCCCGACGGTGAGCGCGTGCTGCTCCAGTCGAGCAGGGACACGTGGACCCTCTGGCCAGGCAGCGCGAGCGCCGACGCTGATGCGCGTGTACCTCTCGGTCCTGCGATTTTGGAGTCGCTCTGGTACACGATCGCTGGGCCTCGAAGCATCACGACGCTCGGCTCCACGCTCAGTGTCGTCGATCTCGAGCACGGCAACGCCCTCTTCACTTATGACGGCAAGACATGCTCGACTCTCCACGGCTCTCTCAGCCGAGACGGGCACCGCGTCGGGATCGTCGCTTGTGGGCGGGGCCTGCTCTTCGATCTCGACGCACCGCACGTGGAGACCGTCGTCAACGAGGTCGCCAAGGAGATCACGCTCTCTCCCTCTGGAGAGGTCGCGACCACGATGGACAACGGCATCGCGCTCTGGGGCGCGGACAGACCCGCCCGTTTCTTGCTCGCTCCCGCGCGAAGCGACGAAGCGCCAGAGCTTCCAGCGTTCAGCCGCGACGGTCGATGGCTCACGGCGACCACCGCGCGTGGCACCGACAAGCCCACGGAGGTAGACGTCTGGGAGGTCTCGACAGGGAGGCTCGCGATGCGGCACTTCTTCAACGGCTCTCGCGTGACCGCGCTTGGATTCAGCGACGACGGGCGTGAGCTGCGCGCCTCGGTCGGCGACGAGATCGTGTCGATGGGTCTCGCGTTCGATATCTCGCGCGCGATGGCCGAGCGAATCCTCGGTCTGCTCCCGCCGCCGAGCGCCGACCCGGACATGCCCATCATGTGGCTCACGCAAGAGACATCAGCCAAGACGGCAGGACCGATCCAGCGCGACACCACGCGCGACACCCACACAAGATCCAGCTCGCCTTTGGACATCGCGCGTTGAGCTCGCGCTCTTTCACGCAGCGCATGGAATACGAGCGATCGCAGTCACGTCAGACCTTCATGAGACATCATCCTAGGGCGCTCTTTTGCGTGTTTGCGGTGGTTGGAGCGTGCGCCGCATCCGAAGCGCGTTCGCCCGAGGCAGTCCGCATCCCTCCGCCTGTGATCGGCGCGACAGAAGTTCCCTCCGCGCTCGTATTGCAGCCTCCGCCGACTCCCGCGTGCGAAGACGGGCGCGTCCCCGATTCGATCACGCATGCGTGCGTGACGGCTTGCGGCCTTCAACCAGAGTCTCCGAAGGTGACGATCGATCCGACATGTTCTGTCGTCACTCTTCGAGACGGGCGCAGCGATCACGATCAATTGACGCTTCAACTATCGTCGGGCGCGACCACGCGGCTCGACTGCCCCAGGATGCGCTTTCGCGGACAGGACACTCCCGTGTGCATCACGCGGACCGTTGGGGGGCGCATCCGCGGCGCGTGCTGTCCACCCGGGCACAGCGATCCCACCGACCCAGAATGCGTCGCCGAAGGGAGCGTCGACGAAATGTTCAAACGCAAGAAGGTGTGGGAGTGGTGTGACAAGACCAAGGCCCAACAGCGCCCGTGCGAGCCGTGTGTCTGGGTCACCAACGCCGAGCGATGACGCTCAGCAGTCAGCTTGGCGACGCGAGCAAGCGGTTGCGCGCGGGGTCGTTGTAGCGTGACCAATCCAGCGCGAACGGCGACACCCGACTGACACCGTCGCGCCAGCGGATGGTGAGCCCCATCGGAGTCACCTCGCGGTAGTTGCTCGTCTCGGGCAGATCGAGGCTCGTCGCGCCACCTGCAGAGAACAGAGTCAGGAGCTTCGCGTCCGGAAAATCGTAGGTCGTGCGGAGCCCCTCGATGATGCGCTCATGCCCGCGCACCATCACCGAGCACCCGATGCGCGAGAGGAAGCTGCGGAACTGATGCGAACCATAGCCGAAGCGCGCGGCGGCCTTCTGCAGCTCGTCGGGGACGACCTCCGTGTCGCTTGGATCGCTCCACATCATTTGGAAGCGCAGATCCGGATCGTTGAGCGACGAGAGGTCCTTCCACTTCTCCGTGAGCGCCGCGTCGCGCGGAATGCCTGCGTGCACGAAGAAGAAGCGATCGAAGTTGAGCGACGTGGGCAACGCCTCGAAGAGTTGCATGTACTCCTTGAAGTACGCGTCGCTCGCCACGCCTTGCAGCCCCATCATCCCCTCAGCGGGGCGCACCGGCGCGAGGATGCGCCCTTGATGCTCGACATAGTACTCGTGGTTGCCGCGCAGAAAATACACTGAGTCCGGCACCGTCACGAAGAGCCTCATCGCCATTCGCAGCACGCCGTCGAAGCTGAATCGGCCGCGATCGATGTAGTCACCGAGCAGCACGAGCCGCGTGTCGGGGGTGTGCTCTGGATCGTCCGCGTGCGCCTGAACTTTGGCGAGAAAATCGGTCTGCATCAACGCAGCCTTGAGACACGAGTAGCAGCCGTGGAGATCGCCGAGGACGATCAGCTCGTATTCG
>JANYHY010000709.1 GCA_025362165.1 Myxococcales bacterium
CCCATCGCCCGCTCGGCAGCTTCACGCTGACCGAGCCGATGGACGCTGCTCTCGTCGACGACGACCGCGTGTTCCACGGCGTCACGCCGCTCGGCCGCCTCGATCCGGCTCGTCCTGCGTACCGCGACGTGCTCGTGGTGACCTTCCGACGCGCCTAGCGCTATCCTCTTTGTCAAGTGATTGTAGAAGCGAGAGCGTTCGTGCTTCGGCGAAACTGGATCCCGGTCATCGGGAGCTTCTTCATCCTTGCGTCGGCCGTGCACCTGGCGCGCGGCGCGAGTTCTTTTGAGCCGCTGGCGTGGATGGCGATCTGGGTCGGCGGCTTGTTGGGCCCAATCTTCTTGCTGCGCAATGCCTTCCCACTCTCGACGCCGACCACCATCCGTGCGGCGGAGACGGGCCTCACGCTGGACGGCCAGGCGGAGGTGCGGAGCGAGGACATCCTCGAGGTCAAGCTTCTCATGCGACGCGGCCCCGAGGCCCTCGTCGAGCTCGCGTTGCGCAGCGGCAAGGCCATGTCGCTCCGGATGCGCGCTCATGACGCGAAGGCTCTCGTCGATCTGCTCGGCGCTCGCCGCAGCCAGTTCCGGCTGATGGTTCCCTTCCTGAACCGTTTCCTCTGGTCCCTTGCGCTGCTCGCCTGCGCGTTCTTCGCTCTGACCTTCGGGAAACGCGACGCGTGGCTCGTGATATCAGCCGGGAGTCTTCTCCTCTCGTTGCCGCTCGGCTGGCTTGTCGGGCTCGTACGCGGTCGTCTCGTCGTGGGCGCGGATGGTTTCACGACGCGCTGGCTCTTCCGCGAGCGCTTCATCGCGTTCCGGGATGTCGGCCTCGTGACGAGTCGCATGCGATTCGGCAGTAGCGGTATTGCGGATACGATCGTCGAGCTCGTATCCAAACGACAATTGCGATTTCGCACCATCGAAGAGCCGAACACCGAAGAAGAACGGGGCGCGGAGAGCCACGCCATGTTCATGCAGGTGAACGCGGCCTTCGAGAAGTCGACGCGACTCGTCGACGGAAGCGTGAACGTGCCGTCGCTGGTGGAGCGCGGCTCACGTACGGCACGAGAGTGGCTGTCGGGACTCGACGCGCTCGTCCGGGGCGGTGGCTCGCGCTATCGCGTGGCGGCCGTCTCGGCCGAGATGCTCGCTGATCTTACGAGTGACCCCAGCGCGACGACCGAGTCCCGGATAGGCGCGGCCGCGGCGCTCGTGCGGATGGGTGACGACGCGCAACGGACGCGCGTGCGGATCGTCGCGGAAGGCTGCGCGGCGTCGGAGCTGCGCGACACGCTGCTCGCGCTCTCCGAGGCGCACGACGATGCGTCCGCCGAAGCGGCGCTGGCCTCGCTTCGAAGGAGCTGATCGCTGCGGCGTCTGATCAGCGCAGCTTGGTTGGCGTCACGGTGAGCTGATAGCGCTTGTTGGCGTCGTCGAGGCTGGTCACCAGCGCCGGCTTGCCCACCGCCGCGAGTGCGCTGCCCTTTGCGACCATCTTTCGGATCGTGGTCGGCGGATCGAACGTGCTCATCTCGACGGTGACGTCGAGGAGCACGTCGTCGCCGGTGGTGCGGAACTGGGCCTTGACCTTCGTGCCGACATCCTGGCGCGGCGAGGCACCCACGCTTGGCGCTCCGGGAGCCGCAGGCGCGGAGAGCGCGACGTTCTTTCCAACGACCATCTCGCCTGCCTCCAGTTCTTGCAGGTTGAGCGTGAAGGAGGTGCTGGACGGTGCGCCCGTTCCTTCGGTCGTCGTGAGGACGAAGTCGAAGCGGTAGACATGGCGGTCGCTGGGATGAGGCGACGCGGCGGTGGTCGACGTCGCCGTCGATGCTGCCGGGGGCGACGCGCTCGCGACCGGCGGGGGTGCTTGCTGTTGCGGCATGCAACCAAACGTCACGGACGACAGAGCAAGCAAGGCGAAGGCGGTGATGGACGACGTTGACATAGCCGGGCTGACTGCAAACGGTGGGCCTCTCACGAAGCGTTGCAATTCAGGGGCTGTTGCGCGTTCTTCTTGGGCCTCGAAGGACAAGTTGTCAGCGGTCGAACCGGGCGTCGTCATTCCGTCGATCCG
>JANYHY010000727.1 GCA_025362165.1 Myxococcales bacterium
CTTCGCGCATCACCCGACCGCTGTCGATGAGACGCTCCGCGCGTTGAAGAGCAAGCACCCTAGCGGGCGTCTGTTCGCGGTGTTCGAGCCGCGCAGCGCGACCGCCTGCCGCGCGATCCATCAAGAGGCGTACGTGAAAGCCTTCGGTGGCGCAGAGCGCGTGATCCTCGCACCTCTCGGTCGGCTGAACGTCCCAGAAGCAGAGCGGCTCGACACTCGAAAGCTCGCGCATGATCTCGGCGATGAGAAGGCCATCGCTTGCTCGAGCGTGGACGAGATTCTGGCGCTCCTCGTGACGGAAGCGAAGCCCGACGACACGATCGCGTTGCTCAGCAACGGCGCGTTCGCCGGGCTCCACGGTCGCCTGATCGAGGCTCTGCGGGCGCGCTGATCAGCTCAGTATTGCGGAGGATAGCCGCCGTACGGAGGCGCGTTGTAGCCGGGCGGACCATAGCCGCCACCAGGAGCTTGCGCCATCGCGCCCATCGGCGGCGGACCCGCTGGCTGTCCGCCCTGCTGCGCGAGGCGCGTGAGTAGCTCGAAGCGCGCACCGTCCGCGAGGAACATGAAGAGCAGCCACGTGAACGGCGAGATGAGGAAATTCAAATACGGAATGAGCTGGAAGACGCACGCGACGATCGCGGCACCGCGGGGCGCTCGTCGATACGAGCCGACGGTCGTCAGGCCGTAGTCGAGCGCGTCGCACAGACCCACGTTCGCGACGAAGATCCAATACAGGTTGTAGAACGGGATGAAGCAGAACCCGACGGCCTCACCGGGGCTCATCATACGTGACTTGGCGAAGCGCAGCTGCGGTGGGATGGAGTCCCACGAGCTGTACAGCCAGATGAGCCCGAAGATGATCCGCACGAACCACATGCTCCCGCCGAACACCATCAAGCCCCCGCCAAGCGCGGCGAGCGCACCGTCATCTTCGTCGTCGATCGCGGCGAGGCCGATGCCTCCAAACACCATGAAGAAGCCGAATCCGAGGCACGCGGCGTACGCCCACTTGAGCCAGCCGCCCGCTCCTGGCTGCACGACCATTGGCGGGTAGCCCATCCCCATCCCAGGGTGCATCTGCTGCGGGGGTGCGTACGGGTTGTTGCCCCATTGAGGTTGGGGCGCGCCGTAACCGTAACCAGGCGGAGGGGGAGGTTGTCCGTACATTGGGGAAACCGAGTCTACGGCAATTGCTCCGAAGAGCTTCCCCGAAAGCTGCAGCGCGGATCTATCCACGACGACACTGTCATGGCGCGCGCAACGTTCGATGCCAGTCCGCGAGCGCATCGACCAAGTGCTTCAGCGACGGGACCTTAGTTTGAAGCGCCGCACGGAACGACGGCGGCCCGCTTGCAGCTGCCGCGAAGACCTTGTCTCGCGCCATCGGGTCCTTGTCGATCGCGGCATCGAAGGATGTACTGATCAAGCCAACGTCGCGGAGCGCGCGCACGAGTGTCTCGGTGTTGCGATCGATCACGAAGAGCTCCACGCGCAGGTCAGGCACCCGGTTTCGGAACTCGGTCGCGGGATCGGCGCCGAGCAGGTCTTTGAGCTTGTCGCCGTCGAGCACAGCGGCGACGTGCTTCGCAGACATCTTGGGAACGTCGCGTCGGCATGCGCCGAGAACGTTGCTGTTCCCGTTCTTCGGGTTCGCTCCAATCGCTCGCTCCAGGCTGCGCCAGTCATCCATGCTCAGAAGATCGGCGACGCATGCGAGCACGACGGAATGGAGCTCGAAGCCTCCCCCGGACGACTCGCGTGAGTCCTCGTAGAAGACCTCGATGCGTCCGCTCATTCGGCGCTGACGATCTGCCGCAGGTAGCCGTGGGCCCGTAGCTCGCCGACGCCGCGGTAGTCCTCACGCCACTTGTCGAGCTCCGTCTTGTCGAGTTGAAGGAGCGACGTGCTCGAGTCGTGCTCGTCCAGCTCGCACACGCGCACGGACTTGGCGGGGTCTTCCAGCAGGTCGAGCAGCTCGTTCGATTGAGTCGCGATCACCACCGGGTGCAGGCGCGCCTCTCGCTCGAAGAGACTCACGACGCGCGCGAGAGTCTTCGGGTGAAGGTGCAGGTCCGCTTCGTCGAACGCGAGCAGCGATCGGTTCGCAGAGAGCCTGAACATCGCGATGAACGCCAGATAGGAGAGCTGACCGTCCGAGAGCGATGAGATCCCCACCGGCATGTCGAGTCCCTTCAGCTTCACCAGGAGCGCGAAGTATCCCTCTTGCGGGCTCGTCGCGATCCGAATGTCCTCGATGTGCTGACCCAGGCCGAGCCGAACGTCCTCCATGACGTCGGCCCATGTGGCCGCATCGAAGTCGTTCTTGAGTGCGTGATACGCGTTGGCGAGGTTGTCGGAGAAGCGCTCCACTCGCGTTGTGCGAACGAGCATCGCAGACGACCGCATCGAGTTCTTTCGCCCACTCGCACGCGCCGCCCAAGCGGCTCCGACATCGAAGGGAACATGCACCTCGATTGAGGAGAGCAACTGACGCAGTGAGCGAACCGTGTCCAGGACGACCGACGGTAGATTGATCACGGTAAGGAGTTCGAGGAGCGACCGACCCGGGTCGAGAGTGATGTTTGCTAGGGGTGGGGAGAACGAGTTACCCCGGCGAGCCCAGAGGATCGTGTTTCCACGAGAGAGACTCTCAACGTTGATGCTTGGGTAGCCTTGAGCATCGGAGAGACTCAGCGAGTAGAGGAGGGGCTCGGGATGTTCAGTGTCTGTTGCGCGTACCTCGAAGCGCAGTTCGCTCGCACCGCGACGCAAGACGTTCGGGAGCCCACCATGGATGTTCACGAACTCGCTGGCGAGTTGCCCCTGTGAAGCGCTGGCCACCCGTCGCAGGATCTCGAGCGCCTCGATGATGCTGCTCTTGCCGGAGCCGTTCGTTCCGATGAGGACCGTGAGTCCGTCGAACTGCAGCGTGACGTCTGCAAGCGACCGAAGTCCCTGGATGCGTATCGACTGAATGCCGAGCGTCATAGGCAAGACGATAGCATCTACGGTTCGAAGCTTCCGAGCGGGGTACAGCGACACGCGGGATGCGTTCGAAGCTTTCGATTGGCGTGCAGAGAGGTGCGGGGCCGCGTTCCGCGCTCTCGATTGGCGTGCAGAGAGGTGCGGGGTGGCGTTCCGCGCTCTCGATTGGCGTGCGGGAAGGTGGTGGCCTGCGTTCGAACGCTGCGATTCAGGTCGCGGCAGGTGCGGGGGCAGGAGCGACGGGCTTCTTCGCCGCCTTTGGCTTTGCGGGGACGCCGAAGAGCGCCGAGAAGAGGCCCACCATGCCCTCCATCTCTCCCAGTTGAGCGGCGACCTTGAGCCGGGCGAAGCCGCGCGCCCATCCGACGCCGTGGGCGTCGCGCGCCGCGATCGCTGCAGCGTGTGCCTTGCGCAAGGCAGCGAGCGGCTCGAGCGCGTTCTTCACTGCGGCCGCCGCCTTCGCGAGGTCGCTCGCCACCGCCTTGGTGTCCTTGCTGGAAGCCTTGCGCTTGCCGACGTCGGCGGCGAGCTTGGCGGTGAGCTTCGCCTCTTCGGCGACGGCGACCTCGATGAGCTTGCTCGGAGGGGGCAAGCCAAACTCTTTGAATGGGTTCCCTTTGGGCGAACCATCTCCGATCATCTTGGCGGCGAGCTTCGTCACTGCCGCGTCTTGCACGGCGTCGGCTTCTGCCACCTTGGCCTCTGCCGCTTGCAGACTCTCGGCGGCCTTGCGAACCACCTTCTCTGCGTTCGAGTAAGCGGAGTGAACTTTGACGAACGCCGCGAGCACCTGCTTGATGCTCTTGGTGTCGACGGTCTTCGCAGCCGCGATCACGTGGTCGCCAGAGTCGAGTCGAGACGAAGGATTGCTATTGGCGCGGAGCGTGGGCATGCGCGGGAGGATAAGAGAGCACGCCGCCGACTATCAAGAGCGTCCTGCCTACTCGGCGATTGCATCCAAACCCGCGTCAGCGACGCCGCAGGAATACGCGAGGAGCAAGCTTCGGCATCTCGCGGGTGGTGTGTATCTCGTTGGCCCTGCGAGGCAGGTCGACCCGTTGTTGTCCTGTCGGTAGGTAGCGACGAGCTGGCCGCTCGAGTCGTAGTAGATTGAGGTGTCGGTCGAGTAGATGACGATCTCGCCAGCCGTGCAGGAACCAATGCCGAACCCCGGTCCGGGTCCGGCTTGCGCGCAGTACGAACCCACGGTGTTGTTCGGATCGATCGCTCGTACGCAGATCGGGTTCGTTGCGGAGGCGCAATACTGATCGAGGGACTGTTTGCACGCGTCCCTTCCCGTGGGTGCTGGCGGGTCCGAAGAACAGGCGGCGACGAAGACGACCGCGAAGGCGCTGGCAACGAGCTCGCGTCGAGAGACGAAGTTGATGAGCATCGGCGGCGGCGCGCTGAGCTACTCCACGACCTCGATGTCGCTCGGCGGCAGCGTTCGGTAGTTGGTGTCCACGTACTGGAGCACTTCGTCGAACCAGTCATCGAGCTGCGGGCCGCCCTTGCGCGTGGAGTTCAGATAGAACGTACCGCGGATGCATTCGGGTTTGCCGTCTGCGCCGATGCGGCAGCGACCGTCGACGTACACGACGATGAACTTCGGCAAGCGCCCCACAGCGCTGCGGTTGCCGTCATTCATGAAGTTGTTGCTGATGATCGCGACGGCCTCGAGGTCGCGAGGGTCTTGTCCGTAGCCGTGGAGCACGTAGACCACCGGATAGCGCTGGTTGCGCAGGCGGATGTCCTCGTTGGCGTAGCCGGGCGGGAGCGTGATCGCGATGGGGCCCGTGCGCTTGGTCTTGGGGCCGGTGAAGATCTTCTCGCAGCGCCCCGCGATCTCGCACGCGGTGCCGAGCTCGTTGTTGGTCGTGGTCTCCGGCGTGGTGCTGCTGGGCTCGACGAGCAAGCGATCGCCGTCGGTCCAGTGGTGCGCGACGAAGTAGAAGCTCGCGGTCAATCGATTCAACAACTGCAGCGCGGTGCCGACATGCTGTCCATCGCCCGCGGCGATCTCGGCCGGCGTCGCGTCGACGTTGCCGTAACGCACGCTCGGAGCGTCCGCCAAGTCTGCCCAGCGGATCAGGCCAGGGACGAAGTTGAACGGCTGCGTCGGATCTTCACCGGGGAGATTGGTGAAGCCGTTGTAGAAGACCGTCGGATGGATCGCGCTGCCATCCGCGCGCCTGCGCGTGGAGACGGCTCCCGTGAGGTGGTTGGCGACCGCGCCGAAGTTGAAGAGATCGCGCACGCCGCCGTCGCTCCACACGTCGAGCCGCGAGAACGCGTTGTCGTCGAACGGGCCGCCCGGAGTGTCGGTGGACCAGCCGCGGATGAACGAGTGCGGATCACTCTTTTGAAAACCGTCGAGCCCCGCGGTCTGAGTGAACTTGCCGTCACCTTCGCCGAAGTCGTACGGCGATGACATCGTGTTCGGCACGCCGTCGAGGCCGTAGTCTTTGAAGGGCTCGCCCACTTCGTAGTGGTGATCGCCCTCCGTGCCTGTCGGGTTGAACGCGTAGTTGTAGTCGTCTTGGCTCGGATCCGGGTTGAGCACGGGATCGTAGCCGGGCTCGCTCTTGTCGAAGAGGCCGTCCGTGCCTGCGTCGTCCCACGGCTCGTGTCCGCTGCGAATCACGGGCTCGTTCTGATCGCGCACGCCGTTCTTGTTGAGATCTACAGCGAGCGACAGACTCATCGGGAAGGCTTGATCCGCGTTGGGCGCGACCCACGTGTTCGCGTATGGGCTCGCGGCCTCGCCGACTTCGGCGCCATCGCAGATGCTGATGACCTGCTCGCTGCCGTCCGGGTTGTACTCGTCGTCGTAGTAGCCCTTGGTGACCTTGAACGTGCGCGACGGATCGCAGCGCGTCTTGTTGCACTGCTTTTGAACTTGGTCCTGCGTCTTCTGCGCGGCGATCTCGTCGGGCGTCGGGTTGTTGCCCTTGGGTGAGATCGGATCGACCGTCACGCTGCAATCGGTGCCGGGCGGCAAGCCAGTCGTGTCGCCCGTCACCCACGGATCGGTAGGCGCAGGACCGGAGGCGAACCACGGCAGCGGAGCGTTCTGCCCGTTCGGGTTGCCGCGCATGAGCGCGAGGTCTTCGAAGATTTGAACGTACTCGGCGCGCGGGAAGTGGCCGCCGTTGCCATTGCCGGTTTGGTAGAACCAGTGGTTGAAGTCCATCGAGTGTGCGTAGGTCTCGCCGACCATCGGGTAGGCGTCGGGCGCAGGGATGGTGCAGTTCTTCGCGCCGACAGCGCAGAAGCCCGCGAGCGCGAAGTTCTCGACGTAGGACATCATCCATGTCCAATCGCTCGGCCCGCCCATCGGAGCGATGGCGTCGAACTCGTCGTGGTGACGCACCCCGAAGGTCGCCGCGCCACCGCCGCCCATCGAGAAACCGATCACCGCGCGGTGCGTGAGGTGGCGCGTGTGCTTCTTCTGACCTGCGTCGCTGGCCATCGCGGCTTGATACGTGCCGAACAGCGGCGACTGGAACTTGAGCACGTAGGCGCCGTCGCTCGTCGGATCGATGCGCGGGTTCGCAATCGTAATCGGCCGAGCCTTGCTCGCCAGCGGGCCACGATACAAGACGACGAGGTGTCTCAGTCGACCCATCGATGGGACCGCTGCGGGGTTGATCGGGATCGCGAAATCGATCTCGCGCCTCAGCGCCTTGTTCGGATCGATCGGCGCGTTCGCGCTGAAGCTCACGCCCGGCCCGAGCTTCACGAGGTTCTGCACGTCCCCGGTGAGATCCTTGCTATCGCAGGCGATGGAGGCTTCGAACGCAGGCAAACCAAGCACATCCGTGCGCGTGAACGCCGCTGTGGGCGCGCTGACTGTGGCGTTCTTGAGCGCGCCGGTGCCGCTCGCCACGAGGTGTGTCGCGTCGAGCGCGGTCTGCGCGGTCTCGTTCGTACACGTCGGCGCGGTGGGATCGCGCACCTCTACGGGCAGCTGCCCCGTGACCGGCGCCTTGGCGAACGTGTCGACCATCGTCGCGGTGAGAGTCGTCTTGCCGATCGCGCCGCCCGTGACGATGAAGTCGTAGCTCCCATTGCGAAGGTCGAGTTTGGCAGGCGCAGGCGGCTGCGCGATGCTCGCGTTGTCGGACGTCATCGGCACCGTCTGCGGCTTGCAGAAATCCGGATCGATCACCATGCGCACGGGACGCGACACGCCAGGCGCCAACACCACGGTGGGAGGATCGAACGAGATGCGCCGGACGATCGAGTTGTCGTCACTGCTGCACTTCTGCTCGCCAGGCAGATAGACGGGATCCGTACTGGGTGTCGGAGAAGCGTCAGTGCTCGAGCACTGAGCCAGCACGGGAGCGACGAACAACACGAGAGGCCAAGCGCGCATCGCGACACTATAGCTCCGCTCCAAAAGAAAAGTGCCTGCGCAGAGGGGCCGGGGGGGACAGCCACACTCCACGCAGGCGTCCTCGGAAGTTGCACGGCGTATGCCACCAATGAATCGCTCAAAACAGGCTGCGCCGAAGCACTGCGTGTTTCACATCTGAAAAGGTGTAGTGCAGTCGCGCGGACTACGGACGATGGCAATGCATGAGCACTCGCTGACCTTCGTAGAACGCCGTGACGTCGAGCTGCGGGCCGTCGAAGTCCGAAGTGTGCTTGGAGAGAGCGGTCGGATCGATCGCGCCCGTCGACGCGACCTTCTCGATGCACGCGTGACCACCATCGAGGTGCACGCGCGCGATCGTCGAACTCAATCTGTCATTGCCGTACCAGAGTTGGTTGTTGAAGGGGACGTCCATGACCCAACCACCCGCGCCAGGCTCACACACCGTCGCTGTGTTGGTGACGTCTGCGGCACCTAGCGGCTGCGGCTCCAAGACTAGACCCGACGAGAGATCGATGGGGATGACCCAGCGCTGGTTGGTGAGGAAGCGCTTCGCGTTCGGCTGGCCGTCCAACACCACACCGACCGATCGCCCGTCCGCGCTGCGGGCAATTCGTGCGCCCGGCGGCGTGTTCGACGGCTGCCACTGCTGCGGCACGCTCACGCGTGGCAGTCTCGCGAGCTCGTGCGCGGTCGCCGCTTCCACCTCCCAAACCACAGTCGCGCTTGGCTCGTCCGGATCGCTCGCGGTCGTCAGGTACCATCGTCCGCCTGCGCGCACCGCAGACTCGATCGACAGTAGGTCGGTGCCATCGGACCGCCGCACCTCGGTCGCGCCGCGATCGGGCTCGAGCAGCAACGCTCCGGACTGCGACGCTCCGGACGCTCCGGACGCCCTGCCGAAGACCCACAGCGCGTGACCGCCGTCCTCGCCGAGCGCGAGGCCGCCGGCGTCGAGCACCGAGCCGCCGCGCCCGCCCGTGATCAGCGGCGCGACGACGTTGCTCACGAACTCTGGGATGGCTCCGACCTGCGACGAGTGCACGTTGGTCGATGCCTCGAACGGTGAGGTCCATCGCGCGAGCGCGCGCCCCTTTAGAGCCCAGAGGAGCTGGTCGCGCGGTCCCCACGAATAATAGTGGGCGAGCGCCTGGACGTTCACGTCGCCGACTCGCGGCGAGCGCGACTGAGCGTTCGTGTTCGTGCCGACCAAGGCGGTCGGGCCCGCGATGCCCCACGCGTAGTCGTCGTCCGCGAGCTTGGGCGGGCTCATGCTGAAGAGCGGTTGCCACTCGTACGTCTTCGCGTGCGGCGGCGCGACGAAGGGCACGTACGTGAGCGGAGTGAGCTTGCTCACGGCTTCGCACGACAACCGGAGCGTCGCGGTGGAAGGCGAGGGCTCTCCCTTGATGGAGGAGACCGACTGCGAGAGCACGTTGGGTCGTGTGCCCCAGCCGACGCGCAGCCAACCGCCCATTTCGCAGCCGATCGGTCCGCACACGCGCGCGATGTCTCCATGCGAGTCGTTGGGGAGGCTCGGCGGCATCTCGGCTTGTCGCCAGGTCGCGCCGCCGTCGTTCGTCTCGTAGCCGTGCGCGCCCCAGCCGATCCCGTATGCGCCTGCGACGAGAGGCGCGCCCATGTCGGGGTTCCACGCGCCGTGTCTCGCGTGTCCGTCCATGGCGATGTCGATCCCGAGTGCCGTGCGTCCCCAGACGACCCACCCGCTCAGCTTGCCGGTCTTGCGCTCCTCGAACGACTCGAGCCATGTCCCGTTGCGAAGCACCTGCTCGACACCGGCGCGTTCTGCGGGCGCGTCGGGCTCCCATACGATCGAGCTCGTCTTGGACACGCCTTTGTCCAACACGGTGATGCTCCCGCTCGCGAGGCTTCCGCCGCTTGGCGGTGAGATCACGACGCGGCGTCCGTCCGCGAGCACTGCGATTCGCTGCGCGCCGATCTCTCCCTGCACGACGAAGTCTGTGAATCGATTGTCGTGCCCGAGGAGGCAATACGTCTGTCGGCCGCGCGCTTCATCGTCGTTCGGCGCTTCTGGCGCGCACGCGCCGCGCGCCCAAATTGCGCCGTTCCCGGAGGAACCAATGACCCGCGGTCCGTCGAAGCGCTTGAGCAAAATGGGCGCGCCAGTGCTCGGATCGTACGCATAGAGTTCGGTCGCGCCGTGCGGAGCGCCGCACGCGAAGCCGAACGCGGCTGGAGATGTCTTGCGCGCGAGTGAGAACGGATGACACCGCGACGGCTTGAGCGGGTAAGCGTCGCGCGCGAGCTCGACGAGCGCGCCGTCCGCGATGCGCACTCTGCCGATCGCACCGTCGCGCGCGACCACCGCGGTCCCGTCGCCGAGCAACCATCCGTCCTCGATCGCGGCGGTGAGCGGGCGTGCACCGAACGGAGTCGTCACGGGGGCGGCCTCGGCGTCTGCGTCCGGTTGATCGTCGTCTGTGTCGGGCGGAGCCTGCACGCGCGCGAGCCTGCCCACACGACCGTCCGTCGTGATCTCGAACCACGCGGCGCGCCCGGCCTCGTTCGCGCGCAGCACGATCATGTCTCCAACGCGGTCGAGCGAGATCGGATCCGCCGCGAGCTTGATGGGCGACCAAGTCGCGCCTGCGTCCGAAGAGACGACCACGCCTCGACCATCCGCGAGCGCGGCCGCGCGCCAACCGTCGAGCGTGATGAGCGAGGTCACGAACGGCGCGCGCGGGAACGTGCCGAGATCCAGCACTTCACCGGTCCTTGGATCGATCGGGACGTAAGCGCCTTTGTCCAGCTGCAGATAGACGCGGTCGAGGCCCACGACCATGCGCACGATGCTGGAGGTCGGCTGGCTCGGTGACGTGAAGATCACGCGCGTCGGAGCGAGCCAGTCATCCGCGCGATGCACCGAGGAGCCAATCAAGAAGAGAAACCCACCGCCCATGCGCTCGGGTACTTCGACCACCGAGCCATCCGCGAGCGCACCATTCGGCAGCGTCGTCGTCGCAGAGAGCGCGCCGCCACTCGGCAGCTCGATGAGCCGCACGCCGCTCAAGATGAGGCGTCGTCCTTCCGTGGATCCGCCGAAGCGCTTCGCGTCTGCGCGAATGGAGACCGGGACGAAGCGCGCATCACCCACGGACATGGCGCTCGGCAGCGCACCGTTGGTCCCACCCCGCAAGCGCTCGGCGTTCGGATCGCGCGCGGGAGGTTCGACCCCGCAGGCGAGCAGGCTCGCGATGATCGCGCAAGCGACGAGTCGAGGCCGTCTCATGATCAGATGGTATCAGGGAGACAATCGATCGACGCGCCAGGTTCCTTCCACCCGCGTGTAGCAGAGGCGATCGTGCAGTCGGTTGCGCCTTCCTTGCCAGAGCTCGACCGTGTGGGGCGCGATGCGGTAACCGCCCCATTGTTCGGGCACGGGCACGTCTCGACCCAGGAAGCGCGCCTCGGCCTGCGCGAGCTGCGCCTCGAGCGTCGCGCGATCGGTGACGATGTCACTCTGCGCAGACGCCCACGCGCCGAGCTGGCTGCCGCGCGGCCGCGTGGCGAAATAGGCAGCGGATTCCTCGCGGGTCACACGTGACGCTTCGCCGCTCACGCGAACCTGGCGCTCGAGATCGAGCCACACCAACGTCGCGGCTACGCGCGGATTGCTCTCGATCTCACGAGCCTTGTGGCTCTGGTAGTTCGTGTAAAAGACGAGTCCTCGCGCGTCCAGGCCCTTCAACAACACGACGCGCGCGCTCGGCACTCCATCCGCGGTCGCCGTCGCGAGGGTCATCGCGTTGGGCTCCGTGACGCCCGCGGCCTGCGCCTGGTGCAGCCAGATCTCGAGCTGCGTCAACGGATCGGCCGCGAGGTCTCCCTCGACCAAACCCGCTCGCGTGTACTCCTGCCTGAGAGAGGCCCAATGCGACTGTGTCATCGACGACATCTTTAGGCTCCTCGTTTGGCTGGCTCAAGCTTGTGTCTGTCGCCATGCCATAGAAAAGGCCACGAAAACATTTCATCCCACGTGACCCCGTTGCGAGCCTGCGCGATGATGCGACGGTGGTTTGCCGTGATTTGTCGACCGGCATGCACTCTGCTTGGAGGCATAGGATCACGGAACGGATGCCGCGTGGCCACTTAAAGAGAGTGCGACGACCGCCCTGCTCACCGAACCTCCTGATGATTTCCTGATCCTTTCCCTCATGCCGTGCGGAGGTGCTTGCGACGAGTACGGTTCGTCGACGACCGCTTCACTGGTCGATGGTGGGCAGCCCGAGTAACGAGGAATCAGATGTCCACTCAACGACCCGACACCGACAAGCGCGAGGAGGTGTTCAAGAGCACCGCTCCACCGAGCTCCGGCGTCGTGCACGGCAACATGGTCGCCGATTGGGCGCTGAAGATCATCGAGCAACTGCCGGACGGCATCGCGTTGGTAGAGTCAGCAGTGATCGTCGCGGCGAACGATCGTCTCGCGCAGCTGTTGGGCGAAGCGGTAGGCAGAGACCTCATCGGCAGACCGCTCCTCGAACCCGACGAGCCGAAGGTCGGCCCCACGCAAGAGCGTTGGCGTCGCCCCGACGGGAGCATGGTCCAAGTGGAGGTGCGGCGGAGTGCGTTGGAGCTCGGCGGACTCAGACGAACTATGGTGGTGGTCCGCGATGCCACGACCACCACGCTCCTCGAAACGCACGTCCGACAGGCCGACAGGCTCGCGGCGGTGGGCACGCTCGCCGCGGGAGTCGCGCACCAGATCAACAACCCGCTGGCCGCTGTGATGACCAACCTCGCCCACCTGGGCGAGCGTCTGCCGGAGATCGAGCGAGTCGTCACCTCGGGCGAGTTCGCGGTGAAGTTGGCGGACTTGGTCGCGGCAGTAGTCGAGGCTCGCGAAGGCGCCGAGCGAGTCGCCGCCATCGTGCGAGACCTCAAGATGCTCAGCCGCGTCGACGACGATCGCCACGCGCCAGTCGACGTCGCGCGCTTGCTCGACGCCGCCGCCAACAACGTCGCCACGGAGCTCGGCGGACGCGTGAAGCTCTCACGGGACTACCGCGGCGTGGGGACCGTGGTCGGCAACGAGTCGCGTCTCGGTCACGTCTTCGTGAACCTCCTGATGAACGCCGCTCAAGCGCTACAAAGCGCGGGCGAAGGTCCTCACGAGGTGCACCTCGTGACCAAGAACGACGCGAACGGACACATGATCGTCGAGATTTCGGACACGGGTCCGGGCATTTCGCAGAGCGTCGCCGCGCGCATCTTCGATCCGTTCTTCACGACCAAGCCAATCGGCGTAGGTACCGGCCTCGGGCTGACGACGAGCCTAGGGATCCTCACCGCGATGGGTGGCAGCATCGAGGTCGACAGCGAGATCGGCGCGGGCGCGACTTTTCGCATCATCCTGCCGCTGACCGAGACAGTCATGACGGCGAAGAGCAGCGTGCCTCCAGCGCTCGGCACGACGTCACGCCCGCGCGTGCTCGTGATCGACGACGAGGTGCAGCTCACGAACGCGCTGCGACGGGCGCTCCTCGCTGACGCCGAGATCGTCGTGCGAGCGACAGGCGCCGAGGCCCTCACGTTGCTCGAAGTAGACGATCGCTTCGACGCCGTTCTTTGTGACATCATGATGCCCGACATGAACGGGATCGAGACATTCGAGCGAGTGCGCGCCAAGAACCCCGCCCTGAGCCGGCGCTTCGTCTTCATGACAGGCGGCGCGTTCACCGCGGAGGCGCGCGCGTTCTTGGACGCAGTGGACAACGAGCGGCTGGACAAACCGTTCGAGCTGCCTGCGCTGCGCCGCCTGATCCGCCGCGCCGCGGACAAAGCGAGATGAGCGATCAAGACGTCGAGGCGCGCGCGCGCTTCGTCTACTTGGTCGTTCGCGAGCTCGGCGCGAGCGGCGTGCGCATGGGCCGACTCGAGGCGAGCCTCGACCCCGACGTCGTCCGCGTCGAGCTGGGCGATGGG
>JANYHY010000752.1 GCA_025362165.1 Myxococcales bacterium
TCGCGATTTCATCGTCGCGCAGTGCAACTCCGGCTTGGTTGGGAGTGGTGGCGGCGATGAACGAATAATGCGTGGCATGGTCGCCGAGCTGGATCCGCACTCGAGCTACTTCGCCGCGCAGGACTACACCGAGTTCAATCAGCAGACCGAGGGACAGTTCGCAGGCGTTGGCGTCGAGGTGGACGCACGCGCGGGCGTCATCATGGTCATCGCGCCGATCGAGGGCGCGCCCGCAGATCGCGCGGGCATCAGGTCTGGTGACAAGATCGTCGGCATCGACGGCGCGAGCGCGCACGACACGACCTTCGACAAGCTCGTGCGCAAGATGCGCGGCGCGCCAGGCACTCACGTCAAGCTCACCATCCAACGCGACGGCGTCAAAGAGCCGCTCACCTTCGATCTCGTGCGCGAGGTCGTCCACGTGAGGAGCGCTCGCGGCAAGATGCTCAATGGAGGCATCGCCTATTTGCGCATCAATCAGTTTCAATCCCAGACACACGAAGAGCTATTGAAGGCGATTGCCAAGTTGCGAGAGGGCAATCAACCCATCAATGGCGTGTTGCTCGATTTGAGAGCCAATGGTGGCGGGCTCGTGGATCAGGCGGTCGGCGTCGCGGACGAGTTCTTGTCCAGCGGCACCATCTACACCGCGCGCCATCGGGGACAGATCGTGGAGGACGTCTCCGCTCACGGTGGCGGCGCTCTCAGCGAGGTGCCTGTCGTGATCTTGGTGAACGAGTGGACCGCGAGCGCGTCGGAGCTCGTCGGCGGCGCGCTGCAAGACAACCGCCGCGCGCTCATCGTCGGCGTGCGATCCTTCGGAAAAGGCAGCGTTCAGAGCATCATCGACCTCCCCGGCGGAGACGGCATGAAGCTCACCACTGCGCGCTATTACACGCCGAGCGGTCACGCGATCCAAGCAGACGGACTGCACCCCGACATCACCGTCGTGCCATCCATCCCAGCAGACGGAGGGATCCCGATCGTGCGCGAAGGCGACACCGAGGGAGCTCTGCCGAGAGAGGGCGCTAGCCACACGGACGACGGTGGAGTGACTGTGCAGTACGCCAGCGACGGCGGCGCTACGAACGACGACGACTACCTCGTCGACATGAAGAAGATTCCCAATGATCCTAGCCAGGGCTCGGACCCTGTACTGAAAGTTGGTTATGAGACTCTCCGCGATCGATTGGTGGGTAACGGACCGATTGTGAAGTAGCGAGTCGCTCAGCGCGTGCCGACGTAGAGTCCTCCTCCGCCGCTGCCGCAACATCCGCGCGTGAGCCAGAAATGCTGTCGGCCCTGGTCGAATTCATATGCAATGGTATTGCCGCTCACCCCGTCACCCATGAGATGGTCTGGGGTTGGCTCTGGGTCTTTGAATGCAGTCCATCCGAGCGGCGCTAGCGAGTCCGATAACGTGTAGTCTCGGTCTGGCAACAGCCACTTGATACCGCCTACGGCGGACATCAACGACAGCTGGGGTGCCGTTGGCACGCTGGATTTAGGCTCGATCCGTGGTCGGCCTTCATCGAAGGCCATGATGAATCGCGTGTCTCTCCCAGTGTGCAGATGGACTCCGTCGTCCCAAGCGCCGACGCCTAGTAGTTGAGTGGCGATGCGCGAGTAGTCATTCGAGAGGACGAATACTGGCCCTGGCAGCTCCTGCGTCCAGGTGCCCAGGATCGTCGTGCCGTGGAAGTAGATCGCCAAGCCCTCCCAGTCGCGCAACGCCCCAAAGCCAGTCTCCACGTTACCGAACACAGTGCCGTACTCGGAGGACACGACTCGCAGGAAGAGGAAGTTGGCGCAAGAGTCGGCTTCTACCAAGCGACTCGCTCCATCGAAGAACAGCTTGCGGCCGATTCGTGGCGAACCATCCCGACACGCGCGGATCTGTGAGCGCCACAGCACGTTCAACGACGCGTCGAACGCGACCAGCTCGTTCTCGCAATTGGCGAATAGTCGCGTCCCCGCCCGCAGGATCGTGTCGCACGCGAGGCTCGATTGGCGAACGCTCGCGCTCGAAGCCACGTCCACCTCTGCGAGGAACGCGCGCGAGCTCCCTCTTTGACTTGCGGTCGCGAACACTGTGCCCTCTGGGTGCGAGGCCGTTGGTGGTGAGCCGGGCTCCGCGTTGAGGATTTGCACGCCCAACGGAGCCACGACGTGAGAGTGCATCTTGATCTCGTCCGCCATCGCGGTCGAGCCAACCATCGCTAAACACGCTATGAGAGTCGATGTTCGTCGCATCACATCACCTGAACCTGTAGACGCCGTGGAGGTTCTCTCCCGCGGGTCCGTTGGCGGTCACTTCGAACGTCGGCGCAGCGCTCGCGTTGCGTGCGTTCAGCTGCGCCCATTCATGGCTCGACTCGTTGTAGAACCAAGTATCCCGCCTCACCCCTCCGAACGATGCGCCAGTCGGTCCTGCGCCCCACGAAGCGTCGACTTGAATCTCGTGTACTGGGCCACCCTTCAAAAAGGCCGCCGCGGGAGCGCCATACTTCGACCACAATTGCACGCAGCGGTTCGCGTCGCAGACCTCATTGGAGTAGACGACCGCGCGGTGACCTACCTCGCCGCGCTCAGGTGAATCGAGGCAGAAGACGTCTCCGGTCTTGGCGTTCGACGTGGTGACGCGCGACAAATGAGGATTAGTGTCTGCTGTCGAGAAGTAGTCAGTTCCTGGTATCGGCAGCGTGAAGCCTCCGACGACGACGCTGACGTCCGACCAACTCTTTGCATTGGCCTTCATTGCAGCTCCAATGACGTAATCAGTGCAGTCGATGCCAATGCCGTATTTCCACTGCATGTCTTTGATTCGGGTCTGCACGTCTCCCGGGCCGCTCGCGAGCTTGCCTGCAGTGATGAGCGCTTGAGTGATCGTGACGAGCTCGCGCGCGGTGGGTGCGCCGGTCAACGCGTGTTGAGGCGAGACGCCGACGTGCGCGCAGATCGCGTTGAGCTCTTTTACTTGCGGGTTCGTCGCGTCGATCTTGCCACCAACTCCAGGAACGCGACTGTAGCCAGCCGCTGCGTCGTTGAAGCCACCGGCCATTCTGAACTGCGGAGAAGCGGAGACGCTGGCACCGTCAACGACATACGGACCGTCGAACCCGCGCCGATAGGTGTCCAATTTGGATTGCGCGATTTGAGTCGGCGACTGGGTTGGCGCGACTGGGACGGTGCTCTGGACGATCACCCCGTAGTCGAAAGTGCCGTGCGTGAGCGCGTCGACGTCGATCTCTCTGACAGACGGTCGCGCAGTCGGTGGGCTCGCGGGCGCGTCGTTCTCTTCAGTGCGTCTGCGAGAGACGAAGTCAATCGGCTGAGTCATGCAACCCCGTCGACCGCACCCAGCGAGAGTTGCTTAGGACGTTATTGGTATCCGCTGACCAACGCTTGACTGAGCAGCCCCCAGCCGTCGATGGCGACGAACAACAGGAGCTTGAACGGCAAGCTCACTTGGGTCGGACTGAGCATTTGCATTCCGAGGGCCAACAGCACATTTGCAATGACGAGATCGATCACGAGGAATGGCAGATAAATCAGGAACCCAATGGCGAACGCTTCAGTCAATTCAGTGACAACGAACGACGGCACCAAGATCGTGATGTCATTGTCCGTGACGGACTCGCGCTCTGCTTCTGGGCGCGCCTCCTTGGCGACGACCAAAAAGCGCTCTCGCTCCGTCTCGCTCGAGTTCTTGTGGAGGAACTCGCGCATGGGCTCACGCACGGCGTCTATGGCGCCTTTTACGAGCGTTTGAGTGTCTAGCGTCTTGTCACTCGCGAAGAGCGGCTCTGCGTTCTTGTAGATCTTGTCGCCTACAGGTGCCATCGCCAACAGGGTGAGCGCTGCGGCTAGCGCCATCACGACCGTATTGGAGGGAATGGATTGAGCGCCAATCGCGCTCTTGGTGATTTGCAATACAGTCGAGATCTTCACGAACGCAGTCACGCTCATGAACACGAACGGCAGCAGCGACACCAACGCGAGCGCCACGACCAGGACGATCGGCCGGCCGAGCAGATCGTCGGCACCCACGGGATCCGTTGCGGGCGCGAGACTCACGACTTGTCCTCGTCTTCAGGTTGCTTGCGACGGACGCGCGCGAGGATGGCGGTGAACGGCTCTGGAGATGGCTCTGGCGGAGGCAAATCCTTGGCGGCCAGCTCACCGATTTTCGAAAAGCCCGCCTCGCCAACGCCGACCACATAGACCTGCTCACCTACTTGAATGAGCACCACGCTGCGACGCGCGTCGAGCGGCAACTGCCCGACGAGCTTGATCGCGCCGTTCGCACGCCCCACGCCGAGCCTTCGCGCGCCATAGAGCACGAGGAACGCAAGACCGCACACCACGACGAGCGTGACGAAGGTCTCCAACAAATAGCTCGCGTAAGGGCCCACCGCGGTGCGCACCATCCTTCGCGAATGGCGATGGGGTCAATCTCAAACGCACCTTTATCGCGCGCTCGAGCATCATGGGTGGGCATGTCCTCGTTCGCGTGGCTCACGCGCGGTGGTTGGTTGCTCGTGTGAGCGCGGCCGCGCTGCTGCGCAATCGACGCTTTCGCGACGTTCGTCGGAGTGTTGGTCGGGGTCTACTCACTCATCGCGATCGCGATCAGCAGTCTGTGGATCGGACCGAGCGCGATGCTCTTTGCGCTGCATATGACGGTCTACGTGAACTTCGCGCTGCTCGCGCGGGGAAGGACGGGGCGAGCGTCCTCGTATTCAACCCGTCCGATAAAATAGTGAAAGGTCGAGGATCATGCGAGTTTACGCGTTGATCGCGCTGCCCGCGCTCGTGGGTTGCGCGGAGCTTCGTACGAGTTATGCGCCGCCGTCTGGGCAGCCAATGGCCGTGTTCGACAAGACCGTGCTCAGGACGGGCACGCAGCAAGTGGCCACCGGACACGACGAGGTGCGCGACGCGCAAGGCAACATCGTCGCGACCAACACGCACTACGAGAATCAGCAGATCAGCTGGACCGAGCGTGAGTGGTATCCGCTTCAAGGTGGTGGCCGCGTAGACGACGAGAGTTTTTATCGAATCACGGGCGACAAACAGGCCGCTGACAAGTACGAGGCCTATCACCAGTCCGGCATGAGCCGGAATACTGCGGGCTTCTTCATCATGGGCATCGGGCTCGCGGTGTTCGGCGGAGGCCTCGGCATGTACATGGGCGACGCGCCGAAGACCAATCCGACGACGGGCATGAGCGGAGATCGCAGCGCTCTCTCTACTGTCGGTTACGTCGGCATGACGGCGGGTCTCATCACCGCTGTCGTCGGCACGATCATGATCTTCGGCGGCAAGCACGCAGCTCACGCGGAGGACGCGCGCCTCTTCGACGAGCCTGAGCGCATGAAGGCAGACGCCGCGCGCTACAACGAGCAGCTCGCGATGGGCGGCCCCGCGACGCCAGTGCCAGCCGCCGGTCCACTGGTCGCGACTCCCGGAGCGAACATCGTCATCGCGCCGATTTCGCTCACGCTCGCCAAGGACAAAGTGAAGCGGATCGAGCTCAAGCGAGACGGGACGATCAGCGCAGACGGCAAGAACATAGGCACAATCTCCAACGCCAGCATCAAGGACATGAAGGGCGAGACGGTGTTCACGGTGCTCGCTGACGGATCCCTGCAGGGCGACGATCTCCCCAACGCCAACATGAAGATCGTGGGCGACGAGCTCGTGCGCGGAGACAAACACGTCACGGTCGCAGACGACGGCACGATCGTCATCGTCGGCAAAGGCGCCGTCGAGACCGTGGGCAAGATCGACAAGGGCGGCCGGCAACGACGGACCGCAGTGCTGATGCTCGCGGCAGTCGCCGCTCTTCAGCGCCAGTAGTGCTGCTTGCGATTGTCGAATCGGCTGGGGTGCACTAGATCGGGCGTCCTTGGCGCTCGTCGTTCAAAAGTATGGTGGCACCTCGGTCGGCTCGATCGATCGGATCCGCAACGTCGCGCGTCGATGCCTGGAGTCGCAGCGCAAGGGCAATGACGTCGTCGTGATCGTGAGCGCGATGAGCGGCGAGACCAATCGTCTGCTCGGGCTCGCGCACCAAGTCACTGCGCTGCCGGACGCGCGCGAGATGGATGCGATCGCAGCGACTGGTGAGCAAGTCTCCGCGGCCCTCACGGCGCTCGCGATCCAAGAGCTCGGCGGCAAGGCGCGCTCATTGCTCGGTCATCAGGTGAAGATCCTCACGGACGGCGCGTTCACCAAGGCGCGCATCAAGACGATCGAAGGCAGCAGGATCTTCTCGACGCTCAAGGACGGCGAGATCGCCGTGGTGGCGGGATTTCAGGGCGCAAACGAGCGCGGCGACATCACGACGCTCGGTCGCGGCGGCTCGGACACGAGCGCGGTCGCGGTAGCTGCGGCGATCGGCGCTGACGCGTGCGAGATCTACACGGACGTGGACGGCGTCTACACGACCGACCCAAACATCTGCCCATCAGCGAAGAAGATTGCGCGCATTTCATTCGAAGAGATGCTCGAGCTCGCGTCATTGGGCGCGAAGGTGCTGCAGATACGCAGCGTGGAGATCGCGATGAAGTACAACGTTCCCATTCACGTTCGCAGCTCGTTCTCCGAGATCGAAGGCACGTGGGTCACTGGTGAGGACAAAGCCCTCGAGCAGGTGGTGGTGGCCGGCGTCGCCTACGACAAGAATGAGGCGCGTGTGTCCATCATCGGCATGAGCGACAAGCCCACGGCGGTCGCGGATCTCTTTGGATCGATCGCAGAGAAGAACATCTCGGTCGACATGATCATCCAGAACGTCTCGCGCGGCGCAGAGGATCGAACGGACATCACGTTCACGGTCCCAAAGACCGACTTGGCACACGCGAAGCCTGAAATCGAGGCGATCGCGAAGGGCAACCTCGGCGCGAAGGAGGTCCGCTACGACGATGACGTCGTCAAGGTCTCCATCGTGGGCCTCGGCATGCGATCACACGCGGGCATCGCGGCGAAGATGTTTCGACTGCTCGCATCTGAAGGGATCGCGATTCAAGCGATCTCGACCAGCGAGATCAAAGTGAGCTGTTTGGTACCTGCAAAATACACGGAACTAGCCGTGCGCGCGTTGCATGACGGCTTCGGCCTCGGCGATAAGTGAGCTTGTCCCCATTCACTCGTGAGCTCCTGGCGAAGTGAAATCGTCGTAGCGCAGCATGCTTTCGCCCTCTCCGTCGCACATCGCGCGGATCATGCCGAGCGCCACTCCGCTGGCTTCGATCGCTCTGTATTTGCGGAGCGCGCCGAACATCGCGAACTCCAAGCCGCGCATCACCGCGATGCCGAACTTCTCGCCCGGACGCGACTCCACGCGGTCGCCGATCAAGATGCTCGGCTGAGCGATCACCAGGCGCTCGAAGCCGATCGCGCGGATGTCGTCTTCGGTCTCGCCCTTCACGCGCAGGTAGAAGCTGCCCGCCTTGGCGCTCGCGCCGATCGACGAGACCAGCGCGAATCGCTTAGCCCCCTGAGCCTTGGCGAGCTTGGCCACAGTCATTGTGTAGTCGTGATCGACTTGGTGAAAGCGCTCCTTCGATCCCGCCACTTTGATCGTGGTCCCCAAGCACGCATAGACGTCGGTCACGTTGAACGCGTCGTCGGCGGCGTCCAGTTGGGGCGTGCCAATGGCACCTCCGCTATGCCGAAGGCCGTTGATGTCCGCCAACGGCGGCATCAATTGGGGCGTGCCGATGGAACCCGACCTAGCGTTGATGTCCGCCGAAGGCGGCATCAATTGGTCGAAGTCGACGACCCGCTCGGTGAGGTTGTCGTGCAGTCTCCCAGTCACACGACGGACGAGCGCCGTGACGTGCGAATACTCGGGATCGCCGAGCAGCGACGAGACCACGTGACCGCCGATGAGGCCGGTAGCTCCAGCTACGAGCGCAGTGCGTGACGACTCAACCATCGGATCGAAGCCTACTCGAATTGTGCTTGCGCCTCTCGGCTATGGCGATCCACACTGCGATCCGATGCGTTGGCTGCGGTTCTTGATCGCCCTCTCGGCGGCCACTGGTGTGTGGCTCGTGAGTGCGTCTGCGCTCGCGGCGGCTCCACAGTGCGACGAGCGCGGCGCTATCACCTTCGCGCCGAACCCCAAGCTGGAGGAGCCGAACTCCTCGCTCGCGCCGGTGGACACCGAGTGTGCGTCGCAAGAGCACCTCCTCTTCAACTACGAGCAGAACCAGACAGGGTCGATCGACCTCGAGTTCAAGACCACCCCAGCGATGCTCCCGTCCGTCATCTCGATCGATGGCTTTGATGGTGATCGGCTCACCAGTGACTCCGGCGTGTTGCTCACGCCAATGAGCGCTGACCGCGACCGTCTCGACCGCCCGCCGCGCTGAGACCAGCACGCAATCAAGTTAGGGGTGTTCTCGTTTCTTCTGAAGCGAGAACGCGTGGTGATCGGCGATGCGACGACGTCGATAATCCACGTTCTGATGAGGCGTTCGCCTCATGCGGGCCCTGTGAAGAGCGTTGGTCGCTTTCTTTTCAAACGAACAGGTGGATGACTATGGCTGAAGAAGAAACCAAGAAGAAAAAGAAGAGCGCGGCGGCACCCGAGCCGGTGGCGCCTATGCAGCCCGCGGGGATGAACACGGGAGTCGCCGTCATCGGCTTCATCCTGTGCTTCGTCGCCGGCGCGCTGCTCATGTGGGGTTACGACACCAAGCGCATGCGCGCAGGCGGCGGTGGTGACATCGGCGCGGATACTGCGGCCGCGACGAACTGGGCGGACGACGACTCGCCGTACCCGATCTCGAGCAAGGACCCGATGTGGGGCAGCCGCACGGCTCCCGTCACGATCGTCGTCTACTCGGACTTCCAGTGCCCGTTCTGCAGCAAAGTGGAAGCGAGCATGGACCAGATCAAGACCACGTACGGTCAAGAGAAGGTCCGCATCGTTTGGAAGAACGAGCCGCTCCCGTTCCACCCGAACGCGAAGCCCGCGGCCGAAGCGGCTGCTGGCGTGTTTGCGTTGAAAGGCAGCGACGCGTTCTGGAAGTTCCACGACACGGCGTTCAAGAACCAGAGCGCGCTGTCGCCCGAGAGCTACGAGAAGTGGGCGAAGGACGCTGGCGTCGACATGGCCAAATTCAAGGCTGGAATCGCCGCGCACACCTGGGCGAAGAAGGTGGAAGACGATCACGCGGCCGCTCAAAAAGCTGGCGTGAACGGCACTCCCGCGTCGTTCATCAACGGAGTCTCGGTCAGCGGCGCGCAGCCGTTCGACAAGTTCAAGTCCGTCATCGATCAGGAGCTCGCGAAGGCGAACGCGAAGATCGCGGGCGGTACGCCCAAGGACAAGATCTACGTCGCCATGTCGACGGACAACAAGAAGAACGCGCCCGCCGGTGACGGCGACGAGGCAGAGCCGGACGACAAGACAGTATGGAGAGTGCCGGTCGACAAGAGCCCCACGAAGGGCCCCGCGACTGCGCTCGTCACCATCGTCGAGTTCAGCGATTTCCAGTGCCCGTATTGCAAGCGCGTCGAGCCCGCGCTCAAGGACGTGTTCGCCAAGTATGGCGACAAGGTTCGCCTCGTTTGGAAGAACGAGCCGTTGCCGTTCCACCCGCGCGCGAAGCCTGCCGCGGAGCTCACGATCGAAGCGCGCATGGAGAAGGGCGACACCGGCTTCTGGGCCGCGCACGACCTCCTCTACGATCAGCAGCCCAAGCTCGAGGACGCAGATCTCGAGGGCGCAGCCAAGCAGCTCGGCCTCGACGTCGGCAAAGTTGACGCCGCGATCAAGACCGAGAAGTACAAGGCGCAAATCGACGCGGACGCCGACCTCGGCGATGACGTCCAAGCGAGCGGCACTCCGCACTTCTTCATCAACGGTCGTCGCCTCGTCGGCGCGCAGCCGACCGAGAAGTTCGTCTCCATCATCGATGAAGAGATGAAGAAGGCTCAAGCGCTCGTCGACAAGGGTGTCCCCGCGGACAAGGTCTACGAGACGATCATGAAGGACGCGAAGGGTCCGCCTCCGCCCGAGAAGAAGACCGTCGCGGACGCGCCAAACGCGCCTGCGAAGGGCAACCTCAAGGCGAAGGTCGTGATCTACGAGTACAGCGACTTTCAGTGCCCGTACTGCAAGCGCGTCGAAGACAGCGTGAACGAGGTCATGAAGAACTATGGCGACAAGGTCAAGTTCGTCTGGCGTAACTTCCCGCTCGAGTTCCACGCGGACGCGCCGATGGCTTCGGAGGCCGCGATGGAGGCCTTCAAGCAGAAGGGCAACGACGGCTTCTGGAAGATGCACGGCAAGCTCTACGCGAACCAGGGCGAGAAGGACGGCATCAAGCGCGAGCAACTCGAGAAGTACGCACAAGAGCAAGGCCTCGACATGGCCAAGTTCAAGGCGGCGCTCGACGGCTCGACTCACAAGTCCGAGCTCGACGCGGACACGAAGGACGGCAAGGACGCTGGCGTGACCGGCACCCCCGCGTTCTTCATCAACGGCTACTTCATCAACGGCGCGCAGCCTTACTCGAAGTTCCGCAAGGTGATCGAGTTGGCGTTGGCCGAGGCGAGGTAGGGCGGAGTTAGCAACTGCTCCTGCTGTCATCCTGAAGCCGCAGGCTGAAGGACCCTATGCGCGTCATGGGGTCCTTCGGCCGCTTCGCAGCCTCAGGATGACAGCAAGCAGAGCGCATATTTGAGGTATCGGACAGTCATGCGTTTCGCCGTTGCCGCCCTCGTCCTCGTCGTTGTTGCTTGCGGTGGAGTCGCGCCTCCCGCTGCCAACAACGGACAGGTGACCGGACCCATCGTGGTCGGCGACGCGATCACCACGCCGAGGAACATGCTCGACGCGCCGCAGCCCACCGAGGCGGACGCGACAGTACCGATCGAAGATGACGACGCTGTGTGGGGATCGCGTCTCGCGCCAGTGACGATCGTCGAGTTCAGCGATTTCCAGTGTCCCTACTGCGGCAAGGCAGAGCTCACGATCGACGCGCTCAAAGCAGAGTACGGCAAAGATCGACTGCGTGTAGTCTACAAGCACGAGCCGCTCCCGTTCCACCCGAACGCCAGGCCCGCTGCAGAAGCCGCCGCCGCGATCCGCGCCCTCGGTGGCGACGATGCGTTCTGGCGGTTCCATTCGCTCGCGTTCCACAACCAAACAGCGCTCTCGCCTGCTTCTTACGAAGACTGGGCGCAGCGGTCTGGGGTGAACCTCCAAGCGTTTCGCGAAGCCGTGAGCTCTGGTCGCTTCGCGGACGTGATCGTTCGCGATCAAAAAGCTGGCGACAAACTCGGCGTCAACGGCACGCCGGCTTTCTTCATCAACGGCATCTCGTTAGGCGGCGCGCAGCCGATCGAAAAGTTTCGCGAGGTGATCAACGACGCGCAAAAGAGCGCGCAAGCCGCCTCGGAGAAAGGCGCGGCGAAAGACGCCGTCTACAGAGTGGTCACCGCGGCGAACTTCAAAGCGTCGGTGGATGACGATCAGCCTGCGCCGGACACCGCCGTGTGGAAGGTGCCAGTAGGCAACAGCCCCGCGCAGGGACCTGCGACCGCGCTCGTGACGATGGTGGTGTTCAGCGATTTTCAGTGCCCGTTCTGCTCGAAGGTAGAGCCGACGCTCGCGCAGCTTCGCGGTCAGTACAAAGACAAGCTGCGCATCGTTTGGAAGAACGAGCCGCTGCCGTTCCACGATCGCGCTGTGCCCGCCGCGATGTTCGCGCTCGAAGCGCGCGCCGAGAAGGGTGACGTCGGGTTCTGGAGCGCGCATGACAAGCTCTTCGCTCAACAAGACAGGCTCGCTGACACGGACCTGTTCGCGCTCGGGGCGAGCATGGGACTCGACGCGGCGAAGGTGCGCGCCGCGATGTCACAGAAGAAATACCAATCGGTGCTCGACGCGGACGGGGACCTCGGTGACGACGTGAACGCCAACGGCACGCCGCACTTCTTCATCAACGGGCGCAGGCTCGCGGGCGCTCAGCCGCTCGAGAAGTTCCAGTCGATGATCGATGCCGAGCTGAAGTCCGCGACCGCGCTCGTCGCCGCCGGGACCGCGCCCGCGAGCGTGTACGACGAGATCATGAAGAGCGGCAAGGTGCCTACGCCTCCGCAGAAGCTCGCCGCCGCGCTGTCCACAGGTGGACCCGTTCATGGTGAAGCGACCGCGCCGGTCACCATCGTCGAGTTCAGCGACCTCGAGTGTCCGTTCTGCAAGCGGGTCGAGCCCACGCTCACCGATCTCATGAAGACCTACGGGAACAAGGTGAAGGTGGAGTGGCACGATCTTCCGCTCTCCATGCACCCACACGCGCACCTCGCGGCGGAGGCGTCACGCGCGGTGCTCAAGCTGAAGGGCAAGGACGCGTTCTTCAAGTTCCACGAGGCCGTGTTCGCGCTGCAAGGGGGCGCGGGGCTGGACCGCTCGGAGCTCGAGAGCGCCGCTTCCAAGCTCGGCGTCGACATGACGAAGTTCAGAGCCGCGCTCGATCAACACACCTACGCGGCCGAGGTCGACACGGACAGCGCCGCCGCGACAGCCGCCGGCTTCAACGGCACGCCGGCGTTCGTGATCAACGGGTACCCGATCAGCGGAGCGCAGCCCTACGGCAAGTTCAGGCGTACGATCGATCTCGCGTTGAGCGAAGTCGGGAAAAAGCCTTGAAACAAGCCTTGCAAGCCTCAATCATTGCTATGTCAATGATTGCCGCTTCGAGCGCTTCGGCGTTCGAGCGACAGCATCACTTCGGCCTGGACGGCGGAGTGGGCATGTTGAAGGTCGGCGGCAAGGACTCCCTCTCGGTCGGTGGCGGCGGCGGCCTCCACTACACGTACGGGATGACCGACGCGTTCAACTTGATGGTCGAGGGGTGCTTCATGCAAGTCGCGCTCGAGGAGCTCCCCGGCAAAGGTGTTCAACCGAACCGCCCCACGAGCTTCTCGAACGCTGGCGTCGGCGTGAGCTACGTGCTCGATGTGCTGCGGTGGGTCCCCTACGGCGGACTGCTAGTGGAGGGCTACTCCGCGAACGGCGGCACTGTGCAAGGGACATCGATCGCCGTCGGCGGCGCGATCGCGCTGGGTCTCGACTACGCGTTCAACCGCACGTTCGCAGCGGGCGTCGCGTTTCGGCAGCACTTCGCGTTCTCGAAGATCAGCGACTACCCGACTTACACGCAGCTGCTGCTCCGCTTGGAGATCGCCTGGGGCTATTGAAGAATGTCTGATCTCGCTCGAGGAATGACCTTCGCGAACGACTACAGGGTCGTCCGCAAGATCGCCCAAGGCGGGATGGGTGCGGTCTACGAGGCCGAGCAGATCTCGACGGCGAAGCTGCGCGCGCTCAAGGTGATGCTTCCGCAGCTCGTCGCGGATCCGCAGCTTCGTGCGCGCTTCGAGCAAGAGGCGAAGATCGGCGCGCGCATCTCGAGCGAGCACGTCGTGGAAGTGGTTGGCGCCGGCATCGACGCCGCGACCGGGATGCCCTGGCTCGCGATGGAGCTGCTGGAGGGGGAGACGCTCGACGCGGCGATGCGCAGACGCGCGAACTTCACTCCAGCAGAGACCGCGCAGATCTTCGAGCAGATCTGTCACGCGCTCAGCGCCGCCCACGAGGCTCGCATCGTGCACCGCGATCTGAAGCCCGAGAACATCTTCATGGCGCGCTCGCACCGCGTGGGCACTGGCGCGCGCGACGTGAAGATCCTCGACTTCGGCGTCGCGAAGATCGTCAGCGAGAACTCCAACAAGACGACAGGCGCTCTCGGCACGCCAATGTGGCTCGCGCCCGAGCAGCTGCAAGGGCAAGCCTCGACAGCGAGCGACGTGTGGGCGCTCGGATTGATCGCGTTCGCGATGCTGGCTGGCTTTCCGTATTGGCGTGGCGCGGACACGCCTTCGCCGAGCCTCGCCGAAGTGCTGCAAGAGATCTCGACCAAGCCGCTCGATCCTCCTTCGCTGCGGGTAGGGCAGAAAGGGCGCTCGCTCCCGAGCGGCTTTGACGAATGGTTCGGGCGCTGTGTGGTCCGCGATCCTGCGGCGAGATTTCCTACCGCGCGAGAGGCCTTCGCGGCGCTGGTGCCGATCCTCGCGACGGGTGGATATGCCCAAGCAACCATGGCCGCGGTCTCTTCGCCTGCGTTCTCGATGCCGACGGGCGTGAGCGGGCCGCAGTCGCAAGGGTACGAGCAGACGATGCACGCGAGCTCGCGACCCGCAGCGATGATCGCGACGCCTCCTCCTGGCTCGATGGCCGCGCCGTCATTCGCGTCGCAACCGCCACCAGCGAAGACGTCGTCCGGATGCAGCGTCGCGCTCGTCGTCATCCTCTCCATCGGCGCCGTGGGTGTGCTCGTGTTCGCGGTGATCGTGCTGTGGCTCGTCCGACGCTGAGCGGCTTGTCGCTTGCAATCGAAGCGTCTCATGACGCGTGTAGGTTGCATCGTTTTGGTGGCGCTTTCTTGCGGGTGTGGCGCGAGCTCCGAGGCACCTAGCCCCGAGATGCCAACGCACACTGCGCACGCGGGATGCCTCGAGGTGGGCGTAGAGAGAGCGCGCGCACACGTGCGACTCGATCAGGTCCCGCTCATGCTCGTGTTCGAGAACGACTGCGAAGTGCCCGTGGACGTGGACCTGCGCAAGCTCAAGATAGAGGCGTCGAGCGACATCGAACGCACGCCGCTTGTGCCGATCGATCCGCGCGCGGAGATTCACCCAGGGCGGCTCGAGCCGGGGCAGCGCGCCACGGAGCTGCTCGCGTACGGACCGATGGCGGTTGACACGTCACGCATCTGCATCGACCCGACCGGGGCAGACGTGGACCACTTGCAGAGCCCAGCGGGGATCGTGTGTCTCGACGTGCGGTGAGAGCGCTGGCATCATTGCGCTCATGCGCCTTGAGTCAGCTTCGCTTGGTTTGTTCGGTGTGGTCGGGACCGTGCTCGCGGTCGCGTGCGGAACGCCGAACACCGACTTCACCACTCCCGATGACAGCGGCACGCCCGGCGACGAGGGCGGCGACAGCAACGTGATCTTGCCTGGATCGGACTCGGGAAGTGACGCGCCGACCAACTGCACGCAGTGCTCTGGAGACTTGCACGACATCTTGAGCTGCGGGGCCAACCCACAAGTGTTGCAGACCTGCATGGGCGACCAGGGCTGTGGGCCCACAGGGTGCGTCCCTGCCTGCGACGCCGCGGCGGCGAACAAGAGCTCGATCGGCTGCGACTATTACACGCTCCCTTCCGACTCGAGCGTCTCGTCTGGTAGTTGCTTCGCGGCGTTCGTCACCAATACATGGTCAACGCCCATGAAGGTGACGCTGGTGTGGAAGGGCAAGTCCATGGACGCGACGCCATTCGCGTATCAGCCGAAGGGATCGGGCAACGCGATCACCTATCAGCCGATCCCGCTCGCGGGCATCCCACCCAACGACATGGCCATCGTGTTCTTGAACAACACGAACGAAAATTCGGGGCTGAAGGTGAACTGCCCAGGGTCCGTGAAAGTGGCGGTGACCAGCGAGAACATGGTGCTTCACGGCACGAACATGTCGTACGCGATGGAGATCCAAACGAGCGTGCCCGCGGTCGTCTACGACATCTATCCGTATGGCGGCGCGCAGTCGTACATCTCGAGCGCGACGCTCTTGCTACCCACCACTGCGTGGGACACGAACTACGTCGCCACGACCATGAGCGAGACCGGCATTCAAACGGCCGGCATCGACTTCGTCGGGCGTGAGGACAACACCAAGATCACTCTCTTGCCGTCCAACAACATCACCGCAGCGGGCGGGGTTGGCGGCGCGACGAAGGGCGTGCCTGTCACCTATACGGTCAACAAGGGCCAGAACATCCACATCGAAGAAAATCCGGTGGGGAACACTGATCTCACCGGCAGCATCGTGCAATCCGACAAACCGATCGGCGTGTGGGGCGAGCACTTCTGCATGTTCCAAGCGAACCCGCCGAAGTGGCGCATCTTGGGCGCCGCCAAGGGCACGACGCTAACCTACGATCCGCCAGTGCCTGGTGCGCCGACGACGCTCACGGTCGGTGAGCTCGCCGAGTTCGACGGCCCAGGTGCGTTCCACGTGACATCGCAAGACATCATGCACCCGTTCTATCTCGCTGCGCATCGGCCGGGCGGTGACTGCGACGCCGCGCACCAGCAAATCCCGCCGATCAAAGCGCTCGGCAACGACTATGTCGCGGTCGGCAATGAAGCCACGGACTACAACGTCGGCGGTCCTGAGACCGTCAACGTCGTACCGCCCGCGCAGTTCTTGAGCTCGTATCTGTTCTTCACGGACCCGACGTACGGCTACACGGATCTCGCGCTCACACGGAAGAAGGCCGCGGACAACACGTTCAAGGACGTCACGCTCGACTGCGCAGGCGTCGTCACTGGGTGGAAGGACATCGGCGCGAGCGGCTATCAGTACACGCACGTGGACGTGCAGCACGCCAAGCAGCCTGTTGGCAAATGCGACAACGGCCTTCACACGATCAAGAGCGACGCGCCGTTCGGGATCACCGTATGGGGCTACGACAGCGCTTCTAGCTACGCGTATCCCGCAGGCGCGAGCGTCAAGCCGATCAACACGATCGTCGTGCCGCCCGTTCCGAACTGAGCCGATACGTCCGAGCGATCGCGACTCGCAAAGCCATAGTGCTTCGAACACACATGACCCAACGTATCGCTCAGTTTGCCGTCACCGTTCGAGACTACGACGAAGCGCTCGCGTTCTATGTCGAGAAACTTGGCTTCGAATGTGTCGAGGACACAGATCTCGGAAACGGGAAACGATGGGTTCGAGTGCGTCCCTCAGGTTCTACGGAGTGTGGGATCTTGCTTGCGCGTGCGGTGGGCGAAACGCAGATCGCGAGCGTAGGCAACCAAGCCGGAGGCCGCGTCTTCATCTTTGTCGAGACGGACAACATTCAACGAGACTACCGGCGGCTCAAGGAGCGAGGCGTCGTCTTTGTCCGCGAGCCCGCTGAAGGGCCGCACGGGATCGTCGCGGTCTTTGAGGATCTCTATGGCAACCGATTCGACCTCATCGAACCAAGGCCGTAGCTTCGATGCCTCCGAAGCGCCGAAAGCCAGCTGGGATCGCCCCGAAGCTCTTGCTCGAGCAGGTCAAGAGTACGGCGCCGTGGGCGTTGTCGCTCGAGCCGGCGCTACCCGCCGCAGAGATCCTGGCCAAAGCGGCCGAGCTCGAGAAGCGCTGGCTCGCGGGCGTCGCTGGGGAGGACTATTTCTTTCTTCTGCTCGCAGCGCACTTCACGACTGTGGCGACCTTCTGCCCGACCGACGTGGACGCCCGCATCCGGCAGCACGCGTGGTCGGAGCTAACGGGCAAGCGCCTGACGACGGCCGTCGACCATGTGGAGGAGGTTGCGCGGTGGGACGTGCGGCCGGTATCGGCGCGCTACGTCACGATCGGCCCGGACGTGCTTGCCGGTCACCAGGGCGAATGGTTCAGCGTGATGGCCGGCGCGCTAGGTCGTGCGTTGGCCATCGACGATGCACTCGTCGCGGAGCGAGCGACGTCGTGGATCGAAACGGAGCTCGCGCGCGAGGCGAAACTGGTGACGCGCGCACGCAAGGACGGTTCGGATCAGGAGCTCTTGGCGGTAGTGACGACCGTGGCACACAACCTAGGCGATCTCTCGCGGGTGGTGGATACCTGGCGACCTGCCCATACTGCCTCTGAGATCGGGCGGCGGTACCAGCGGCTCGGCCACGAGGACGGCGCACGATTCGACGGAGCCTTTGTGTTCGCGGGCGAGCTGAACAAGCGGCTGATGGCGAAGGAGAACCACCGCTTCTTGCCGCTGCGGGTCCCGCGTTCGCTCCGCCGTGAGCGCGCGTTTCTGCTCCCGTTCGGTCCATACTTCTACGACTGGGGTTGCACCATCGGGAGCACGAAGCTCTTGCAAGACCACGAGCGTGCCGAGATCGCGCTCGCGCTCGCGAAGGTGCACGAGCGCCGCTCCGACGAGCACGGCTGCTTGCGCGCGCTCGCAGGCATCCATGCCGCGTTGGACCTCGAAAAGCTCGCGCGGCTCCTTCCGCCCGACGAGAGCACGTTGCTCAAGCGCGCGGGCGTGCAGCGCGCACTTCGGCAGTCGGAGTCGGATTTCCTGAAGGAGTTCCACGCGGCAGTCGCGCGCGCATGACGAGCGAGTTAGGGGTTCGCTTCGTCAGTGCCGCCGCCTTCGTCGTCTAGCGCGGCGCCGTGGCACTTCTTGAACTTGAGTCCGCTGCCGCAAGGGCAGAGATCATTGCGGCTGATTTTAGGCGCTTCGCGGCGCACGGGCTGTTGAATGCGCGCGGGCGGCTGTGAGCGCGGTTGCGCGGGCGCTTGTCCCTCTTCGGGCTCTGCGACCTCTCCGCCGTGGCGCAGCGACATCTGCTCCTGCTGCTGGCGGTGGCGCGCCATGTCCGCTTGCTCCATGCGCTCGATGTCGCTCTGCTTGCGGACCTGCACCTCGAACACCTTCGTGCAGACGTTGCTGCTCGCGGCGGCCATCATCGTGATGAACAGATCGTAGCCCTCTTTCTTGTACTCCTGCTTCGGATCACGCTGGCCGTAGCCGCGCAAGCCGATGCCGTCGCGCAAGTGCTCCATGTTCGTGAGGTGGTCCACCCAGCTCTTGTCGATCTCTTCCAAGTAGAAGTGTCGGAACACGCGCAAGAGAAGCTCCGTGCCGAGCTCCTCCTCCTTCTTGGCGAGCGCCTTCTCTGCTTGCGTGTAGAGGTTGTGCGCAAGATCTTCGGGGATGTGGATGTGATCGAACGACTCGGACTTCTGCCCGAAGTGCTCGACGAAGCCCTCTTTCAGGCCCTTCCAATCCCAGTCCTCCGGCGGCTTGTTGACGGGGCACATCTCTTCGATCATCGCGCCGACGATGCCGTCGATCAGATCGAGCAAGCGCTCACGCTGCTCGGTGAGGCTGAGCGGGATCTCCGTCATCAAACGCTCGAAGACCTTCTTGGGCTTGTTGGCGTCTTTGGGTTTGAAGTCGATCCGGTAGCCGTAGAATTGGTAGAGGTCCGTGCGCAGTGAATCGAGCGAGTAGAGCTCTTTGACGTCGTCGATGGTCTCGGGCTTTGGCGCCGCCTCTTCTCCCGCCTTCGGGATCGCCGTGCCGTAGTGGATGATCATGTCCGTCAGCGCTTGCTTCACGGTGTCCGCGAGGCGCTCGAGCGGGGGGATCTCGCGCAGCTTTCCGGTGGCCTTGCCCTCGTCGTCGATCTTCTCTGGCTTGTAGATGCCGAGCAGGAGCTGTTGACGGATCTTGTAGACCGTCTTGCGCTGCTCGCTCATCACGTCGTCGTACTCGAGCAGGTTCTTGCGAATGTCGAAGTTGCGTCCCTCGACCTTGCTCTGTGCGTCGCCGATCGAGTTGGTCACCCACGGGTGCTCGATGGGCTCGTCGTCTGGCAGGCCCATCCGTTCCATCAAGCCCTTCACGCGATCGCCTGCAAAAATACGCATCAAATCGTCTTCGAGCGACAGGTAGAAGCGGCTGGATCCCGGATCTCCCTGACGACCCGCGCGACCGCGGAGCTGGTTGTCGATGCGACGTGACTCGTGGCGCTCGGTGCCGAGGATGTGAAGACCGCCGGCCTCACGGACCTCGTCTCCCTCCGCCTTGCACTTCTGCTCGTACTTCTCGATGAGCTTCTGGAACTCCTCGGGCTCGGCCTTCTCGTCGCGCGACTGCTCCTTGAACTCGAGACGCGCGAGCATCTCCGCGTTGCCGCCGAGGATGATGTCCGTGCCGCGACCTGCCATGTTCGTGGAGACGGTGATCGCGGCTTTGCGACCAGCCTGAGCGATGACGTACGCCTCTTTCTCGTGATGCTTGGCGTTCAGCACGGCGTGCGCGACTCCGCGCTTCTTCAAGATGCGCGCGATGGCGCCGGACTTCTCCACGCTGGTCGTGCCGACGAGCACGGGCTGTCCGCGCTCGTTGAACTCGAGGATCTCTTTGACGACCGCTGTGAACTTCTCGCGCTCGGTCTTGTAGACCATGTCGTTGAAGTCTTCGCGCAGGATGTCCTTGTTCGTGGGGATCTGAACGACGCCGAGCTTGTACGTGGAGTGGAACTCCGCGGCCTCGGTGTCTGCGGTGCCGGTCATGCCCGCGAGCTTGCCGTACAGGCGGAACAAGTTCTGGAACGTGATCGTCGCCATCGTGCGCGTCTCTTCTTGGATGCGCACTCCCTCTTTGGCCTCGACCGCTTGGTGCAAGCCGTCGCTCCAACGGCGACCCGGCAGCACACGGCCGGTGAACTCGTCGATGATGAGGACCTTGCCGTCCTCGGTGACGAGGTAGTTCACGTCGCGCTTGTAGAGCGAGTGCGCGCGCAGGCACTGATTCATGATGTGCAGCGACTCGAGGTTCTCCGGGTCGTACAGGTTCTTGATACCCATGAGGCGCTGCGCCTCGTCCACGCCTTCGTCGCTCATGGAGACGGAGTGGGCCTTCTCGTCGACGACGTAGTGCTCGTCCTTGCGGAGGCGCGGGATCAGATCGCTGATCGTGCGGTATTTGTGGCTCGAGCTCTCAGGCTGACCGCTGATGATGAGCGGCGTGCGCGCCTCGTCGATCAGGATGCTGTCGACCTCGTCCACGATCGCGAAGTTGAGCTCGCGCTGCGCGTACTCGAGCGCGCTGAACTTCATGTTGTCGCGCAGGTAGTC
>JANYHY010000773.1 GCA_025362165.1 Myxococcales bacterium
CGTAACGCCCTCGGCCTTCTGCAGGACGACCCCGACAACGAGCGCGCCTATGAGGAGCTGCGCGAAGCCCTCGGGTCTGGTGCCGCGGTGGAGGGCATGTCACGCGAAGATGTCGCGCGCCTGCTCGAGGCCGCGCGCCGCGCACACGAGATGCGCCGCGAGTATGACGCCGTGGCGTCGCTCCTCGAGCTCGAGGTGGCCCAGTCCGAGGGGACGCCGGCGGAGGTGCCGCTGCTGACCGAACTCGCCCGCGTCACCGAGCAAGAGCTCTTCAACGACGCGCGCGCGGGAGAGGTCTACAAGAGGATCCTCGCGCATCACCCGGACCACGAAGAGACCCAAGAAGCGCTCGAAAAAGCCGAAGCCAAGAAGTCGAAGTGGGCGGACCTCGTCAAGAAGTACGTCGACGAGGCAGAGAGCGCGTCCGAGCCTGGGTTCAAGAGCTCGCTGCTCGTGTCAGCAGCAGAGTTCGCGTATCGCTTCGGACGCACCTCGCTCGCCGCAGAAAAAGGGTCGAAGAAGAAGGTCGCCGCGCTCATGGGGGAGATCACCTCCCGCCTCGAAGAGGCTCTGCGCGGGGATCCGAAGAACCGCCGCGCCGCGCACTTGCTCGAGCACATCCATCGCGAAGGCAAGCGCTGGGAAGAGCTGGCGACCGTGCTCGAGACGTTGTCCACCGAGGCGACCGCCAAGGAGGAGAAGACCGCCGGGTTCATCAGGCTCGCGCGCGTGCTCACCAAGAAAATCGGCTCGCCCGAGCGCGCCGTCGCGGCGTACGAGCGCGTGCTCGATCTATCGCCAGGTCACCCCGAAGCCGTCGGGTTCTTGGTGGACTTCTTCACCAACAAAGAGCTGTGGGATCACCTCGTCGCGCTCTACGAAGAGCAGCTGAGCGCGGCGACCCGCGCGGGCCGTGAGGACCTCGGCACCATCGTGCAGATCGCGATGACGAACTGGCGGATGCGCAACAAGCCAGAGGCGGCGGAGCCGTACTTCGAGCGGCTGCGAAAGCACGAGCCGTCGCACCAGGGCATGATCACGTTCTTCCGCGAGCTCCTCTCCGCGCGTGGGGAGACGCAGCGCCTCGTGCAGATCCTCACAGAAGCCCAGCGCGTGATGCCCGACGGACCCGCGCGGGCGCAGGTTGGCGCAGAGATCGCGAAGCTCGCCGAAGACGGCGCGAACGCGACCAAGGCGATCGAACAGTGGCGCGCGATCTTACGCCAAGACGCAAACAACAAGGACGCGCGGGATGCGCTGAAGCGCCTGTATCGGCAAACGGCGAACTATCCCGCCCTCGCGGACATCCTCCGAGGCGAGCTCGAGAAGCTCCCGCAAGACGACGCGGGTCCGCGCCTGCCCGTGCTGCGCGAGATCGCGGGTCTGTACCAGACCCACATCAAGAACGACGCAGCGCTCGTCAGTGTGCTCTCCCAGGTGATGACGCTCGACCCGCAAGACGCCAACGCGGCGCGCGAGCTTGCGCGAATCTACGAAGCGCTCGGCAGGTTTCGCGACCTGTTGACTACGCAGGCGCGGCTCGCTGAGCTCGAGCAAGATGCGCCGACGCGCGCAGAGCTCTATCGGCAGATCGCGCGGCGCTGGTTGGACCAGTTCTCCAACGTGCAGAATGCGGTCGAGGCCTACGAGAAGCTGCTCGAGGGAGCGCCGACGGACCAAGAGGCGTCGACCAAACTCAAGGAGCTGTACGGAAAACGGCGCGCGTACAAGCCGCTCTACGAGCTGTACGAGAAGGAGGCGGCGACTCTCACTGGAGAGGCACGTCGCGAGAAATGGATCGAGATGGCGAAGCTCGCCGCCGAGCGCCTCGAGCGAGGGGCGGACGCGGTTCGCCTCTACAAGATGGTGCTTGAGGAAGATCCTGGCGCCGCCGCTGCGCTGGACGCGCTCGAGAAGCAAGCTGAGCGAGACAAGGATTTCAAGACGGTCGCGGAGGTGCTCGAGCGCCGCATCCAGGCAACCGACGACACGAACGGCAAGCTGACCTTGCTCCAAAAATTAGGTGCAATTTACACCGATCGCTTGCACAGCCACGAAGACGCGCTGCGCACGTGGCGCCGCGTGCTCGAACTCCAGCCTGGACAGCCGAAGGCACTTCGGGTCTTGCGCGACAGTTATCTCGCGACCGCCGACTACGACGGGCTCGGCGAGCTCTACGCGTCGGGCGAAGACTGGGAAGGCCTCGCAGAGGTGCTCTCGTCCGCGGCAGACAAAGCGACGGACGCCGCTGCGAAGATCGAGCTCTCGTTTCGCGCGGCGGATGTCTACACGAAGCGAATCAAGGCGCCGGAGCGCGCTTTCCGCGCGTACGAGCGCGTGCTCGGCATCAAGCCCGACGACAAGCGCGCTGCGTCTTCGCTCGCGCCGCTCTACGAGGCTGACGAGAAATGGCCTCGCTTGCCTGCGCTCTACGAGGTCATGCTCGGGCACGCGGAGACCGACGACGAGAAGCTCGCGTGGCTCGCGAAGTTGTCGCAGGTCACTGGAAAGAACCTTCAAGATCGCGCCGCCGCGTTCCGCTACTCGCGCCGCGCGTACGAGGTCGCGCCCACACAAGCAGGGGCGCTCGAGACGTTCGAGAAGGCTGCCATCGACAGCGGTGAGTGGGTCGCGTTCACGCAGGCGCTCACCGAACGGCTCGCGCACAAGAACCTGGACGCCCAAGAGAAGCGGCTCATCCAAGCGAAGATGGCCGAGACCTACGCGACGCAGCTCGGTCGCATCGACGAGGCAGTCCTTTCGTACAAGGCGCTGGTCGAAGAGGACATCCACGACGACGTCGCTGTCTCCACGCTCGATCGCATCTTGCGCTCGGCGGATCGGCGCGACGACCTGCGCTGGCTCTTCGAGAAGCGCATCGACGCGTCGAAGACGGCGCGCAAGCTGGAGCTCCTCGAGGAGTGGGCGACGCTGGAAGAAGAAGCGCTCGGCGCGCCCGCTGAAGCGGCGAAGCTGTACCGGCGGATCCTCGAGATCGTGCCGCAGCACGGCCGCGCGCTGCGTTCACTCTCGCGACTGTTGCAAGGGACCGGCGACGCAGAAGAAGCAGCCACGCTGCTCGAGCGCGATCGTGATCAGCGCGAGGGCAAGGAGCGCGCGAGTCGAGAGGTCGAGCTCGCGAGGCTCTATGTAGGCTCGCTCAAACGGGCGAATGACGCGCTCGCCGCGATCAAGCGCGCGCTCGAGCTCTCACCGCACGACGCTGGTGCGGTGGCTGTCTTGGAGGATCTCCTCGCGCGCCCCGAGACCCGCGCGAAGGCAGCGGAGCTGTTGGAGCAACACTTCGCCGAGACGGGCAACCCGACGCGCCAAGCGGAGATCATCGAGGTCCTCATCGCGACGACCGCGGCCAAAGAGGACCGCATGGCGCTCTACGTGAAGCTCGCGGGGATACACGAAGGTCTCGGCGATTCACGCGCCGCGTTCGACGTGCTCGTGCGCGCGACCAACGAGTTTCCGTCGCAGATCTCCGTTTGGGACAAGCTCTCTCAGCTCGCGCAGAAGACCCAGCGCACGCAGGCGTTCGCCGAGTCGCTCGTGCGCGCCGTGCCGCTCGAGGGTCCGAGCGGGCTCCCTCAGGCCGTGGAGGTCGATCTCGCCGAGCGTGTCGCGGCGATCTACGACGAGATGGGCGACGTCGATCATGCGCGCCCATACCTCGATCGGGTCCTCGTGCTCGATCCGAAGAACGAGCGCGCTTTCGCCCGTTTGAAGCAGATCCTCACGTCGCTCGAGCGATGGGACGAGCTCGAAGCGATGTACGAGCGCGCGGTATCGTCCGGCGACGGTCCGCGGCAGACGGAGCTGCTCGGCGAGGTCGCTCTCGTCGCTGAGGAGATCACCGGCGACAAGGCGAAGGCCATCCAATATTACGAGCGCATCCTCTCGATCGATCCCGCGCACGAGCCATCGACGCGCTCGCTCGACACGCTGTACTCGAACGAAGGACGATTCGCGGACCTCGCGAAGCTCCTCGAGAAGCGCATCGAGTCCGCGGTCGGAGGCGAAGCGTTGGCGCTTCGAGGCAGGCTCGGAACATTGCTCGAAGAGAAGCTCAGCGACCACGGCCGTGCGCTCGATCAGCTCTCCGTCGTGCTGGACTCCGAGCCGGGTTCGGAGGAGGCGCGCGCTCTCGTGGAGCGTGTCCTGCCTCTCCCAGATCATCGCGCGCGTGCGGCGACGATCCTCGAGGCGGTTTACCTCGCGAAAGACTCCGCGAGAGATCTCGTCAGAGTGCTCGAGGTACGCATCGAGACGGCGTCCACCGTCGAAGATCGCGCCGAGCTGTTGCGGAGGATAGCGGAGCTCCGCGACGACCGCCTGAACGAAGATGTTGCCGCGCTCGACACGTACGCGCGCCTTGTCCCCATCGCTCCGGACGACGCGCACGCACGCGCTCGCCTCCTCGACATCGCGCGCCGCGTGGGTTGGCACGCGCAGGCGGCAGCGGTGCTCACCGAGTCCGCGAAGGCCGCGAAGGCTCCGCAGCCGCGCGCAGACATCTTGATGGAGGTCGCCAAGATCCACGAGGACTTCCTCGGCGACGCGACCAAGGCAGAGGCGGTCTATCGCGAGGTGCTGCAGCTCGAGCCAGACGACGCAACACTGGCGCTGCCGGCAGTGCGCGCGCTGGAGCGCATCCACGCTGCAGCTGGAAAGAGCGCGGATCTCGCGGAGGCTCTCCGACTGCACGTCAAGCTCGAGGACGACGTCGCAGTTCGACGCGAGCTCTATGGCCGATTGGGCGAGCTGTGCGAGACGTCGCTCGACGATCCGAAGGGCGCCATCGCGGCGTGGAAGGCGCGCGTCGACGACGACCCGAGCGACGAAGCTGCGCTCGCTTCACTCGATCGATTGTACGAGCGCACTCTAGACTTCAAGTCCCTGGTCGAGGTCCTACGCGCACGCGAGCGCGCGGCGACCGACAAAGACGCGCGCAAGAAGCTGATGGTGCGGTTGGGGCAGAACCTGGCCGACAAGCTCAGCGACGTGAACGAGGCGATCCTCGCCTATCGCGCGGTGATCGACGAGTTCGGCGCGGAGTCATCGCTGCTGTCAGCGCTCGCGACTCTGTACGAGGTCGCCGATCGTTACGACGATCTCGCGGAGACTTTGGACGCGGAGCTGGGCATGGCCGAGCAAACCTCGGATCGACTCGCCCTGCTCTCGAAGCTCGGCGACGTGCGGCGCTCGCGGTTGAAAGATCTGCCTGCGGCGCTCGAGACCTATAGGCAGGCGCTCACGCTGGATCCGTCGCATCCGCAGAGCCGTGCTTCGTTGGAGGAGCTGCTCGCGGACGACTCGGCCAAGCGCGATGCCGCGGCGATCTTGCGTCCGCTCTACGAGGCAGATGCCGAACAAGCGAAGCTCTTGCGCGTGCTCGACATCGAGGTCGAGTTCGGCGACACGGTGGAGGAGCGCCTCGGAGTGCTCTCGCAAGCTGTGGTCGTCGCAGAGCAGTCGCTCAACGATGTCGCTCGCGCGTTCGGCTATGCGGCGCGCGGACTGCGCGAGTCTGCGGGCGATCCCGAGCTGCGCCCGTGGATGGATCGGGCCGAGCGGCTCGCGCTGTCGGCGAGCAAGCACGCGGAGTTCGTCGATCTGCTGCGCGCGGTCGCGCCTGACGTACTGGACGAGTCGATGCAGCTCGAGGTGTTCATCAAGGTAGCGGAGCTCGGTCGCGACAAGCTCTCGGACCCAAAGCTCGCACGCGAGTACTTCGAGAAAGCGCTGCAAATCAGGGCCGAAGAGCGTCGCGCACTAGAGGCACTCGAGGCGCTCTACCGAGACGCGCAGGACTGGGCCGCCCTGCACGACGTGCTCAAGCGTCGCGCGGAGAGCGCGCAGACGGACGCAGAGCGCAAGGAGTTCCTCTTCAAGGACGCAAAGCTCGAGGACGAGACGATCAACGATCCGAACAGCGCGATCGAAGTCTACGAGCAGATCATGGAGATCAGCGCGGACAGCGCAGCGTTCGACGCGCTCGAGCGCCTGTACGCGAAGACTTCGCGGTTCGACGATCTCGTCGCCCTCTACGAGCGCCGGCTCGGGACGGACATCGACGACGATCTGAAGGCGCTCACTCACGCCAAGCTTGGCGGCGTCTATCACGAGCGACTCAACGACACGGATCGCGCGTTCGACTCTTACGAAGCGGCCCTCAAGATCGAGGCGCAGCACGCCGCGACCGTCGCCTCGCTCGAGAAGCTCATGGCGGATCCGACTCACGCAGCGCGCGCGGCAGAGATGCTCGAGAGCGTCTACCTCGCGCGCCTCGACTGGCGTCGAGTGATGGAGAGCTTGCAGGCGCGACTCGCGGCGAGCCAGGATCCCGAAGAGCGTCGCACGTTGCTCAAGAGGCTCGCGAAGCTCCATGAGGAGCAAGAGGAGAACTACACGGCTGCGGTCGAGGTGAGCGCGAAGCTGCTCGCTGAGGACGTGACGGACGAGGACACTTGGGCAGAGCTCGAGCGCCTCGCGCGTGTCGCCAACGCACGCGGTCGACTCGCGGAGATCTTCGCGACCGAGCTGGAGAAGGTCACGAGCGACGAGCCGGCGACGGCCAAGCTCGCAGCGCGAACGGGCGAGCTCTTCGAAGAGCAGAAGAACGTCGATCGTGCGCTCGTCTTCTATCGGCGCGCGCACGCGTTCGCTCCGGAGGATGCAGCGTCTTCGTTCGAGGCCATCGACCGCCTGCTGCGCGAGACGTCACGGCATGCGGAGAGAGTGAAGCTCTATCGCGACGCGCTCGAGCTGAAGAACGAGCCGTCGGAACGCTTGACCACGCTCCACACGATCGCCGCGCTCGAAGAGTCGGACCTCCACGATGACGACGCCGCGATCGAGACGTATCGCGCCGCGCTGGACACGGACGACTCCGATCCGCACTCGCTCGAGGCGTTGGCTCGGCTCTATGCGCGACGTGAACGGTGGCGTGATTTAGCCGATCTCACGCGCAGGCGCGCAGAGCAGGCCGCGCTCCCGGAGGACGAGGCGCGCTTTCGCTACGACCTCGGTCAGCTGTTGCAGAAGCGGCTCTCCGACGCTGGCGGCGCGATCGACGAGTACCAGATGGTCGTCGAGACGATGCCGCCGGGGTCTGGCAACCAAGCATCTTCTTCGGCGGTGAAGGCGCTCGAGGAGCTGCTGCACGACAAAGAGCACAAGGCGCGCGTCGTCGAGCTGCTTCGTCCGATCTACGAGCGCGCCGACGACTGGCAGCACCTCGTGGCGGTGAACGACGAGCGCTTGTCGCTCACCAGCGACACGCAAGAGAAGGTGTCGATCCTCAAGGAGAGTGGGAGACTCTGGGAGGAGCGCGGCGGTGATCGCGCGCGAGCGTTCGACGCGTTTTGCGCGGCGTTCGAGCTCGATCCGGAGGACGGCGACGCACGCTCCGAGCTCGACAGACTCGCAGCGGCGACACAACGCTGGGACGACGTCGCGACGGCGTACGAGAACGGTGTCGGTCGTGCGCAAGACTTGACCAAGCGCGAGTTGCTCGTGGCGCTCGCCAAGCTCCACGATCAGAAGCGCGACGATCCCCGCAAGGCGCTCGAAGCCTACGATCGCGTCTTTGCGCTCGACGAGACGGACATCGAGCCGCTCCTGCAAATGGACTCGCTCGCGACATTGCTCAGCGACTGGAACGCGCTCGTCCGCGTACTCGCGAAGAAGGCGGAGCTGCAGAACGACGACGGCGAGCGCGCGAGCACATGGCGCCGCATCGGCGAGGCTCGTCGCGACATGCTCGAAGACTCGGCCGGCGCGATCGAAGCGTACGAGCGAGCGCTCGAGCTCGAAGCAGACAGCGCGTGGACGATCGACAACCTCATCGCTTTGTACGAGACGAAGAACGACGCGGCGCGTTTGGTGGATCTCTATCGGCGTCGTGTGGAGCTGTGCGGAGAGGACGACCAGGAGCTGAAGTATCGGCTCCTCGTGGACGCCGCCGATCGCTACGAAAAAGGGCTAAACGATAGGCGAGAGGCGATCACGCTGCTCGGCGAGGCGCTCAGCGTCAAGCCGCAGGCAGACGATGTCACCGTGCGTCTCGATGTCCTCTACACCGCCGAGAAGATGTGGCCGGAGCTCTTGGACAATCTCAAGCTCCAAGCTGCTGCTGCGACCGACGAGAAGCGGCGAGAGCTCAAGAAGCGAATGGGCGCGCTGTTGCAGACCGAGCTCGAAGATCCGCGAGGTGCACTAGACGCTTATCGCGACGTGCTCGACGCAGGTTTCGACGAAGACGCCGCCAAGGCGATCCGAGACATAGGCGACACACGCGAGGAGCTACGGCTCGACGCCGCAGACGCGCTCGAGCCAGTGTTGCGCGCGACGTCCAAGAACGCGGAGCTCGCCGACGTGCTCGAGATGCGCCTACGCGCGCAGACCGAGCCGAAGGACCGCGGCAAGACGCTGCGCACCATCGCGCAGGTGGCGGAGAGCTCACTCGGAGACAGCAAGCGCGCGCAGGCCGCGCTCATTCGTGCGCTCGTCGAAGAGCCGGAGGACGGGGAGCTTCACGGAGAGATCGTGCGGCTCGCGGACAAGCTCGGAACTGAGGGCTACCAGACCTACGCCGATGCGCTCGCCGAGCGTGCTGGGACGATCTTCGACGCGAACGTGACGACCGATCTGTTCGTTCGCTTGGGTCGTGTGGAAGAGCTGCACCTGCACAATGATGCGCGCGCAGCGAAGGCCTACGCCAAAGCCGCAGAGCAGAGCGGCGACACGACGCCCACGCTCGTGGCGCTCGACGGGCTCTACTCGCGCATGGGCGACACGAAGTCGCTGGCCGACGTTCTCGAGCGCCGCATCGCGATCGAGGGCACCGCAGCACTACAGGCGGACCTCTACCATCGCCTTGCTGTGCTCCAAATCAAGGAGTTTGGTGAGAAGTCGCAGGGCCTCGGCACGCTGCGCTCGGCGCTCGAGAAGGTGCCCGATCACGGACCGAGCGGAGAGGCTGCGCTCGCGTTGCTCGACGACGACGCGCTCTTCGCAGACGCGTTCGATGTGCTCGAAGGCATGTACCGTTCTCTCGGCAAGAGCGAGGAGCTCGCCAAGCTGTTCGAGCGTCGCGTGGCGCGCGCGCAGGGGCCGCGAGACAAGATTCGCGCGCTTCTCGATTTGGCGCGCGTCATCGAAGATCAGGTCAAGGATCCGGCGCGCGCTCAGCGAACCGTGGAGTCGGCGCTCGCCGCGGACCCCACGGACGCAGACGCGATGACCGAGCTCGAGCGGCTCGCGCCTTTGACGGGCGGATGGAAGGAAGCAGCGGACGCGCTCGCAAAGGCGCTCGGCGCTCACGGCGTGGATGTTCCGACCGCGACTCGCGCGGAGCTTTGGGTTCGCCTCGGCGCGTGGCGGAGAGACAAGCTCTCTGACGCCCAGGGCGCCGAAGAGGCATTCCTCGAGGCCAAGAAGGCCGATCCCGAGAGCCTCGAAGTGCTCCGCGCGATCGAGGACCTACAGCGCACGCCAGGCCGCGAACGCGATCTCGTGGCGACGCTTCGGGCGCGCGCCAAGCTTGACGGGGACGCCGACGCGAAGCGGACGTTCCTCAAAGAGGCGAAGAACTTGGCCGAAGGCAGCCTCGCGGACCCGGCGCTGGCAGAGGCTGTCGTCCGCGATCTGCTCGCGGAAGATGAGGGCGATCTCTGGGCGCTCGAGGAGCTCACGCGCATGCGCGAGTCGGCTGGCGCCTGGGATGAGGTCGCCAAGGTCCTGCAGAAGCGCGTGGAGGTCGAGGCAGACGGTCGCGTGATGGGCGAGCTCCGCCATCGCGCAGCGGACGTCTTCAAGAACAAACTCAACGAGCCGAAGCGCGCCGTAGCTTTGTACAAAGAGCTGCTCGAGGCTGATCCTGGTGACGTGGTCGCTCAGAACGCCCTGCGCGAGCTCTACTCCCAGACCGGCAATAACAAGGAGCTTGCGCGCTTGCTGGAGTCTCTGATCGACGCCGCAGACAACGCCTCGGCGCGCGCCGCCCTACGCATCGATCTCGCCAAGTTGCAAGACGCGACCGGCGAAGTTCGCGAGGCGATCAACACGCTGCGCGCGGTCCTCGAAGAAGACGCGTCGCATCAGGACGCGGTGGTCACGCTCTCATCTTTGCTCGAGAAGAGCGGCCAAGACGACGAGCTCGCGGAGCTGCTCACGTCACAGATCGAGCAAGCGCGAGGTCGCGGCGACGGCGGCGCCGAGATGACGCTCCAAGTTCGCCTCGGCGAGGTATACGAGTCGCGGCTCAAGGACACTCCGCGCGCGCTCTCGACTTACGAAGGTGTGCTTGAGCGAGACGGAAGCCACCGCAGGGCGCTCGAGGCAGTCGCACGCCTCAGCGAGTCGCGCGCCAACTGGGAGCGTGCGGCGAGCGCGCTAGCGAAGCTCGTTGACATGGCGACCGATGCTTCTGGCGTGCCGCTCGCGATGCGCCTCGCAGCGGCCCGCTCCGAGCTCAAGGACGACGCAGGAGTGGAGCAGGCGTTGCGCCGAGCGCTCGAACTCGAGAAGACCAACTCCGACGTGCGCGATCGCTTGCGCGCGCTCTATGAGAAGGGTCAGAAGTGGACCGAGTTGGCAGAGCTCCTCGAGCAAGACGCGGATCTCGCCGAGGAGGCAGCGGGCGCAGAGAAGAGCCCTGCGGCGAT
>JANYHY010000777.1 GCA_025362165.1 Myxococcales bacterium
CTCGACGGCGCCCTGTCGATCACTTGCGTAATCGGCGTCGACCAGCTTGCCTTGCTTGATGAAGGCCGGCGCCTTGTCCGTCGTGTCGCACTCGAAGGGATCCTTGGCCGCTTTGCCGCGCGTCACGGTTCCGTGGAACGCGCGAACGAGCAGCGCCTCGGGCACGTCGTATCGGATGGGCACCGTGCGGCATGTCGAGGGACGGCGAGAGTGGATCGAGCAACGCTTGCCATCCGCGTCCAACGCCGGGCAGCTCGCGCGTTGGTAATGCCACGGCCGCGAGGTGATGAAGACGTACGCGTCCCAGCCCGGCTCGCCCGAGATCTCGATGCCGGCCTTCACGGCCACCGAGTCACGCAGCGCCTTGACGAAGTCACGCGGCGACATCCCCTCGAAGTCCGGGTGCGGCTTCAGCGTGGCGTAACCGGCCTCGTTGTCTTCTTTCGGGAGGCGCGTGAGCTTGTACGCGACCGACGGGATGAACACGTCGCCAAGCGAGAGCGCCTCCATGAGGCTCATCTCAGGGGCCTCGCTGCAACACTTGCCGCACTCGGCGCACGCGACATGGAGTGTGTCGTTCATCCGAAAGCGAATACCACAGCGCTAATCGACAACGGGAACGGGAACGGGCGGAGACAAAACGACGATGCCCCCAGCGTTTCGCCGGAGGCATGTCGGGAGCGGTTGTTTGTGTGTTGAGGAAAGGGCGAGGAGGTTGTCGACGGACCGCCTCGCCCTTGTCCTTCATTTCACCGTCGGTGAGCGCGCGCCATTGCTGGCCACGATCGCGTCATTGGTGACGTCACCGTGAACGTGCGCCCCCATCGTGTGTCGAGCTGCGCGGGTTTCACGCTGCTTGATCACGGCTTGGGCCTTTGCCTGCGCGGTCTTCTTGCCAGTGCGACGGGGAGGGAATCCGAACTCCCTGTACTCGGCGCTGTCTTGCCCCGCCTCAACTGCGATGGTGGCTTTGAGCGCGTCGTACATCGCGTTGGCTTCGGCTTCCGCGTTCCGCTTCTCTTTGAGCGCCGAGTGAGCCGAAGCTCGCGCTGTGTCGAGAGCGTCTGCGGTGTCGAGCGCACGTTGAAAGATTGCTACGAGAGTCTTTCCCGTGTGCGTGACGCCGTTCACGATGACAGTCCGCTTCGCGAAGTACTTGCCGATGGCGGCGAGAACTTTGTGAGAGCGGGCCTGCCTCTCAGATTTATTTGTGTTCATTGTCTTGTCCTCCTTTCTGGAGCGTCGTCGCGCGAGAGGCAGGCACTTTGCCTGGGGTGTCGTTTGAGCTTCGCTTCGTATGACCTTGTCGACCTGGGGCGGAGGTTGTTGCTTAGGTTCTTGAAAAAGATTTGCGGCGTTGGAAGCGGCTGATCTCAGCGTGTTGGGCCGAATCGGCGGGCCTAGCGTGTGTTGTCGAGTGAGATCGGGGTGGTGCGTCGTCGTGCTGATCGCGATCATCGCGCGAGACGGGTCGTTGTCTCTGCGAGACGGGTCGTTGTCCCTGCGAGACGGGTCGTTGTCTCTGGGAGACGGGTCGTTGTCTCTGGCGGACGGGGCGATCATCCTGAGAGACGCTCAGACGGGTCGATCATCCTGCCAGGTGAGTGCTCTTCTGTGAGTGGTCGTCTTGCTCAGACGACGGGATCACGGTGTTGATGGAGGCATCAACTCGGTGGACGGAGCGATCATCCTGCCAGGTGAGTGCTCGTCTCTGACGACGGAGTGCTCGGACCCAGTGTTTTCGCCCCGACATCTTTCAATAGGTGCGCGGCGCTCGACTTCTGCAGCCGATGCGACGCTCGACTCCGCAGATGCCTTCGCTCGGCGGGTGCGTTCGACGCCTTCGATTCGGCTGCCGCTGCCGACACCTCGGTGATCGATACGGGCGCGGATGCGCCGATTGATGCCCCGGCGGACGTCAGCGCGGATGCTTCTGACGGTGGCGGCGTCATGGCGCCCATTGTGGACCCGTTGGCACTCCACAGTTTTCAGAGCGTGAAATCCGGCATCAAGAACGACTGGGGTTGCAGCGGAGGGCAGAGCGGGTTGCCGACGGCAACGGTGTTCACACTGACCAAGCAACAGAACATGACGTACGCTGTCAACCATCACCTGAGCACTTGGGGGTGAAGTGCGGCTCTTCGCAGGGTGCGACCACTCGGCCTCGCTGGTGCTGAGCAGCTAGTACGACTGTCAAAGTCACTACACGCCGCTCAACGCCGGCACCTCGCAGCTGGCACATACTAGACTCGATTGAGCCAGGCATGTTGCTCACCGTGAAGTGATGCAGTCGCGACCTGGCGGCAACAACGCCGCTGACCCCTTCATTTTGGCGTCAGGTAGCACAGAGGATCGCTCGGCGGGCATGGCGCTGCGGTGGCGCTCGGCGCCGCGGTCGGTGACGCGTAGACGAAGATGGCGGGCGCCTTCGCTTTGGCGAGGTTGGCTTCGCAGCGGATCGTGCGAATGTCGGCGTCGGTGACGCGCATCTCCGCGTCCTTCTGTTTTCGTTCGGCGTCTTGCTGGGCTTGCTCTGCGGCGGCGCGCTTGGTCGTGGCGTCGTCGGCTTTCTGCTTGGCCGCTGCGGCTTGTTCGCGCGCGCTCGCCAGCGCGTACACGCCAGTCGCCGATCCAGCCGCCAAGATCAGGAGGCCCGCGAATGCGAGCAACGCACGCCCGCGTCGCTCCGCGCTTCGGCCCGTCCGCAGGAAGAGCTTCGCGCCGTCGGAGAGCTCGACATGACCGTTGCGCAGCAGATCGCCGCCGCCTGCGAGCTGCCGCTGGCGCCACAGCCTGCTGGGATCTTGATCCGTCAACCATTTGCCCGCAGCGCGTTCGACGTCTTCAGCGCGTTGGCGATCCTCGCGCGCGGCAGCGACCAAGCCACGCAGCGAGGTCCAGTGTGTGACGAGCGAGTCGTGAGCGAGCGTGAGCCCACCAGCGCCTTCGACGATCAATCGCGCCTTTGTGAGCGCGCCAATGATGGCCTGCACGCGGTGCGCGTCGCCGAGCTTCGACAGATCATCCCGCCCACGCGCGGCGCGCGTCCCGCTCGCGGTGGTCAACGAGAGGAGCACCCGATGCACGAGCTGCTTCTGATCCGGCCCCTCGCTGACGAGCTTCTCGATCGTCTTGTCAGCGTACTTCTCCAGGGCGCCCGCGACTCCGTCCATCGCGAGGAACGCCAGCGTCGTCAGTCGCTTCTTCTCCTTGTCGCGCTTTTCCCATAGGCGAGACAGCGCGAACTGCGCGAGCGGCATCGCGGTGTTGCGCAGCCCCGCGAGGATGTCCGTGCGAAGCTGCGGCTCGTCGTAGGTGTAGCCGTACGCAGCGAGCGCTTCGTCGAGCACTTCGGTCCACGCGGCCTCGCTGAGCGGCGCGACGAGCATCGCGCCCGCGACGATCTGCCTGCCCAGCCGCGGGATCGCGAGCACGTCCTTGAGGAGATCTTGGCGAACGGTCACGAGCGCGCGCAGACCTGGCAGTGGCTGCTCTCCGAGGCGCGCGAGCAGTCGCGTCGTGATGGTGTCGGCGTGTCCAGCTTGAGGATCGAGCGGATCGATCACGAAGAGCAGGCCGCGCCCCGTCGTCTGCACGCGGTCGGTGAGAGTCGCCGAGAGCTGCTCTTCGCTCACGATGTCGATCTCTCCGACGAGCGGGCGGAGCGCTTCGCGAAGAGCGTCGTCTCGTGAGCCATCGACGACGGCGACGTCCCACGCCTTCGGCCATCCGAAGAGCTCCCCGTCGCGGACTGCCGGGATGATCGCGGCGCGCGCGAGGCTGCTCTTGCCGACACCCGAGCTGCCGACGAGCGCGACGACGCCGCGCACGCGCAGCGTCTCCAAGATCGCAGCGATCTCGGCGCGCCGTCCGA
>JANYHY010000810.1 GCA_025362165.1 Myxococcales bacterium
CCTCGCTCGTCCACCTCTCGCGGATACTCGTGAAGGTGGGCGTAGCAGGTAGCTCCGTCTGCGGGCGTTCGGTGCCAGCGCAGATCCCCGCGACGGGCTCCGTTTTCAGCTCACGTGATCGACTCTTCGCGCGTGTGCGCATCACCCCAAACGATCGACGCTCCATCCTGCTCGCAACGCGCGACGAGAATGAAGCGCGAGAGCGTGCGACGCTGGCCAACAAGCTCGTCGGCGAACTGCGCGACGCAGGGAAACTCGAGTACCTCGATCGGGTGCTGGAACAGTGCGCAACCGCGCGCTTGTCCGATCTGCCGAAACTCTCGAAGCTCGTCGCGGGGATCTGCGCTGGCACCGAACGCCCGCAGACGGAGCTACCTGCTACGCCCACCTTCACGAGTATCCGCGAGAGGTGGACGAGCGAGGAGCTCGCCGAAGACTTCCCCGATCACGTGAAGCGCAAGCGCACCGCGCACGACGATGAGCTACTTGCGGCGAGGTACATCGAGCCGATCGAGATCGAGCCTGGGATCACGTTCGGCGATCTGCCGATCGGAACGGTGCGCCTCGACCACTGCGAACGCGTCATGTCCAAGCTACCCGCGCACCTCGCGCCAACGTCGCGCCGTCACGTCGCGCAGGTGCTTAGTCGCGTGCTCTCGCTCGCTGTCTACCCGCTCCGTCACATCGCCACGAGCCCGCTGCCGAAAGGGTTTCTCCCGCCCGTGCGCGAGCGCAAAGCGAAGGGTTATCTCTTCCCCGAAGAGGAAGCCAAGCTCTTGGCGTGCACCGCGCTCGACGATCACGGCAACGCGCTCGTGCCGCTCGAATACCGCGTGCTCTATGGCTTCCTCTCGCGTGAGGGCATGCGCAAGGGCGAAGCTCTCTCGCTGGCGTGGTCGAGCCTCGACGTCGAACGCGGACTAGTGCGCCTCGACGAGAACAAGAGCGACGACCCTCGCGCTTGGTCACTCTCGCCTGACGTCGCTCGTGCCCTCAAGCGGTGGAAGGAGATCGCACCTCCGCGCGCTTTGGTGTTCGCCGTACCGGAAGAAGGCAAGCACCTCGCGGACGCGCTACGTGGTCACCTGCGCGCCGCTGGCGTCAATCGGCCAGAGTTGTTCGAGCGGACGAAGACTCGCATGCGTGTGCGCGTTCACGACCTGCGCGCGACGTTCGTGACGGTCAACCTCGCCAACGGCAAGAGCGAGACATGGATCGCCGATCGCACTGGCCATCGATCGAGCGAGATGATCAACCGCTACCGTCGAGCGTCGCGCACGTTCGCAGAGCTGCGCCTTGGTCAGCTCACGCCGCTCGACGTCGCGATCCCTGAGCTTCGATCGACCTTGCCGACAAATTCGGGCAGCAATTCGGGCAGCAACCGAGGGAACGTGTATCGTGCACGCATCGGACGTCGGCCACAAAGGCCAATGATTTCCAGCGGAGAGAAGGGGATTCGAACCCCTGGTACCCTCGCGGGCACACCTGATTTCGAATCAGGCACCTTCGGCCACTCGGACATCTCTCCGCCGCGCAAACTGATCGATCGGTGGGGTCGTTGTCAAGCGACACTGGCTGTATTCAGCGGGCCTTCTTCGCTTTTGATTTTTGGTCCACGCCCACTTTGTCGCAAGCGACCGCCAGCACGCACTCGCCGCACTTCGGATCCTTGCTCGTGCAGATGTAGCGACCGTGGAGCACCATCGCGGGGCCGACGAAGGTCCACTCTTCCTTCGGCACCAAGCGCATGAGGTCGTCTTCGATCGCCTCGGTCTTGTCGCGCTTGGTGAGCCCGAGCCGCTGACTCACGCGCCCCACATGGGTGTCCACGATGACGCCAGAAGGGATGTTCCAAACGGTGTTGAGCACCACGTTCGCCGTCTTGCGCGCGACTCCGGGCAGCTTGATCAGGTCGTCGATGTCCTTCGGTACTTCCCCGCCGAACTGATCGATCAACACCTGACAAGCGCCGCGGATGGCTTTCGCCTTGTTACGAAAAAACCCACTCGGTTTGATGTCTTCTTCGAGCTCTTCCACGGGCACCGCGAGGTAGTCCGAGGGCTTCTTGTATTTGACGAACAGAGTCTTGGTGAGCTGATTGATGCGCACGTCCGTCGCTTGCGCGGCCAGGATCGTGGCGATGAGGAGCTCGAACGCGCTCGTCCAGTTCAGCTCGTACTTGGGGCTCTTGTGCGTATTGTGGAGCTGCGAAAGCACAGTCCCAATCTTGTCATTGTTCTTGGCGGCCACACGCCGAGCGTATCAGTCTGTTCCGCGAGCGGAGAGAGAGGGATTCGCTACTGAGCTAGCAAGCTGCCAAGCAGCGCGCGCCAGTCTCGAGCCCTCTCGAAACGCAAAGCCCAGCGGAGCTGGGCTTGGCGGAGAGAGAGGGATTCGAACCCTCGGTACCCTTGCGAGCACACATGATTTCCAAAGGCCCTAAGGGTCACGACAGTCCGCAATCATATGCTCCAGACGCTGAAACGCGCTGCGCCGCGGAGCCACACGGAACGTCACGGAGGCTCGCGGCAGCCTCCGGAGGGGCCGGAACACGAGCGGAACACGAACGAAGCAATCCAATCGCCGATGATGAGTCGCGGAGTGTCGCCGCGTGCGCGCTCGGGTTTCTCCTCGTTGGCGATGTCGACAACGCGTCCGCGGTGCTCCGTCGGTTCCTCGTGAAGTAGCTCGCCGCGTCCTTGACGCTTGGGTCGGTGGCCACCGCCGGATGAACCCATGCAAAGCGACGTTAGGCTCGCCAGGGATGACAACGAGACTGCAACCATCGGGACCCGTTCGCATCCGCGAAGGACGAAATCGTCGCGATCGGGACCGAATCGAGAGGTGCTCGACAAGGTTCGCGGAGCTCGAGGGTGCGAGCCATGGGTAGGCCGCTGCCCACGTTCGAAGGCTTCGTAGGGCAACGTCGAGTCGTCAGCGTGCTGAAGCGGCTCACCGACGACTCGATCGCTCACGTGCGGCCGGTGCCGCCGTTGCTGTTGGTCGCACCCTCCGGCTTTGGAAAGTCGGCTCTCGTCCGAGCAGCTGCGGCGCGCCTTGCCGCGAGCAAGAGCGACGAGCCGAGCAACCTCCACGTAGTGCAGGGTGCGCCGCGCACGGCCGAACGGATCCGCGACGTGCTCTTTCGCGCGAACGTGGCCGACGTACTCTTCATCGACGAAGTGCACTCGTGCGACGCCGTCGCGCAGGAGCTCCTCTTCGCCGCGCTCGATCGAAATGCGACACCGGACCTCGACGCGAACGACCGTCTCGACTGGTCCCACTTCGTGCCGGTCGCGCCCATCTCGTACATCGCGGCAACGGACCGGCCCGGGCTGCTCAAGCGAGCCCTTGCAGCGAGGCTCACACGGCTCGAACTCACCGAATACACGACGCGCGAGCTCCGCACGATCGCACAGCGGGCCGCCGAGTCCGCCGGATTCTCGCTGACAGCGCAAGCGGCGGGCGTGATCGCGAGACACCACCACACGCCTCGTGGTGTCCGACACCTGGTCGAGCTCACGCATCGTCTCGTCGACTCGCCACACGTGACGGCCAACCGAGCGCGACGCGTGCTGCGCCAGTTGGGAGTCGACGAGCATGGGACGAGCCCGCACGAACGCATGTTCCTCCGCGCCCTCGCCGACGCGCCCAATGGACAGCTGAGTGCGTCGGCGCTCGAGCGCGCTCTGTCGCTGGACCCAAAGCACGTGCGCGACGCCATCGAGGCGCCCCTCGTGCGCAGAGGCATGGTGACGATCAACGCCAACCGCATTCGACAAATCACGACAGTGGGGCGCGCGGCCGTGGCGCCGAGTGCCCGCGAGTCCTCGCTGGCGTCAGCACCGTGAAGGTCGCGCAGACCATCACGCTCGGAGAGCCGCTCATCGACCTCGTGAAGCTCTCCTACAACGCCAAGGTCGCGCTCTTGCTCGAAGGACCTCACGGCATCGGAAAGAGCGAGGTTGTGGAGGAGGCGGGGAGACGGATGGGTATCGAGACTCGGACCATCGATCTTTCGCTCTGTGAGCCGATGGACCTCGTCGGATTGCCACAGTTTGCAAACGGTCGTACTCGGTTCGCTCCGCCCACCCTGCTGCCGAGTTCGGGCGCGGGCTTGTTAATCTTGGAGGAGCTCAACCGCGCGCCTTCGCACGTCAGGCGTCCGTGCCTCCAGCTCGTGAGTGCTCGTGCGCTTAACGAGTATCGACTGCCTGACGGTTGGCAGATCGTCGCGTGCACCAATCCATCGCACGAAGACGACCACGATGCGCAGTACGACGTCGACGAGCTCGACCCCGCGCTCGTCTCCCGCTTTCTCGAGGTGCGTGTCGCGCCAGGCATCGCCGAGTGGTTGGCATGGGCGTCGAAGCAGCAAGTGCACGCCGCCGTGGTCGATTTCATACGACGCTCGGGCGTACAGGCTCTGACCACCGGAGGGGCACAGCCGAGGGGTTGGGTAATGGTGAGCAGACTCGTCCAGGAGTGGGAGCGCGGCGACCGAGCCGACCACGCCCTGCTCTGTGCGGCGGTTATCGGCGCGATCCACGACGAGGTCTGGGGAGTTGGATTCCTCCGCACCTACCTCGACAACGAGAAGCCGCTAACGCCTCAGCAGGTCCTTAAGGGGGACGCTTCGGATTTGGCGCTCGCTGCTCGATGGCGCAAGGAACGGAGGGTCGACCTTCTGCGCGGGAGCTGGGAGGCGACGCAGCGGCACCTTCAGACGGCGGCCGTGGCGCAAAAGGTGGCTTTCGATGAGCAGCAGCGGGGTGCGCTTGGTGCGTTCGTGGGCCTGCTCCCCAAAGACGTCGAGCACGAGGCGCGCGAGTGGCTCGGAAAACATTTTCGCGCGTTCGGCGGTGAGCCGCTCGACCGCGCGACCAACCGTCGCAAGCGGGGGTCGTGATGAGTGATGTAGTCGCCGGCAAGTTGCGATTGGCGCGAGCTCGAGTTGCACATCGGCACCCCTTCCATGGGCACTTGTTGTCGCGATTCGTGCCGACTGCGAGTGATAACGCCAAGACGCTTGGGGTGCGATCGCGGGGGTTGAGACTCGAGCTCGCGTACAATCCCGAGTACGTCG
>JANYHY010000050.1 GCA_025362165.1 Myxococcales bacterium
GTATCCCGAGACGCTCTGGAAGATCGTGGATCGCGCGCTCGCCAAAGATCGCAACGAGCGACATCAGACGTCGGGGGAGCTCGCCGACGATCTGCGCGGGATGCTCGCGAAGTACGGGCGCAAGGCGCCGATGCAAGAGGCGCTCGCCGAGTTCCTCGAAGAGCTCTTCCCCGGCGAAAATACGCGTCAAGCGGCGTGGCTGATCGAGGCCGCAGAGAAGGCGCTCCCGCGAATGACGATGGCACCGCCGGCCCCAATCGCAGAGATCCCCGACGTGACCTCGAGATCCAAGATGGAGTCCGCGTCGCCCGAGACGCCACCTGCCGCAGAGCCCTCTCTACCGCCACAGATCGCCGCGCCCAAAGAGACTGTCGCTGAAGCGCCCTCTGAAGCGGTCCCTGTGCCAACAGCCATTCGAACCAAGACAAAGCCGCCGTCCCCGATGCGCTCGCTCGTCGCGGTAGCTGTCTTCGGCGTGATGGTGATCGCCGCGTACCTCGCGCTCCGCGGCTAACAGAGAGGACTAGACTGCTCGTATGGCGCGCAACAAGAGCCTCGCACTCGTGCTCGCGGGCGGGGCGGCGCGCGGGGCCTACGAAGTAGGTGTCATCGATCATGTCGTGCGCGAGGTCGCTAAGGACACAGGGCGGGAGATTCGCTTCGACATCTTGTGCGGCACCAGCGTCGGCGCGCTCAACGCGTGCGGTCTCGCGGCGTACGCGGACGAAGGCAAAGAGGCCGCGCGTCGGCTCGTCGACATCTGGACGAGCCTCGAGGTGTCCGAGCTCGTGAGTCCAGACGTGACCGGCGTGCTCGGGATGGGGGCCCGACTGCTCGGTCGCAGCAAGCTGAACAAAGACTCGGTCGCCGCGCGCGAGAGCGGCATCCTGGACGCGAGCGGGCTCGAGCGCTTGGTGGAGCGCCGCATCCCGTTTCATTCGATCAAGTCCAACCTGGAGAGCGGCCACCTCGACGCGCTCACTGTCTCGACCACACACGTCGCGAGCGGCAAGACGGTCGTGTTCATCCAGACCAAAGAAGGCGCGATCCCACGCTGGAGCCGCGATCCCACGATCATCCCTCGCGCTGAGGTCATCACCGCGCGACACGCGCTCGCGTCCGCCGCGATCCCCATCTTGTTCCGCGCGGTGCAGCTCAATGGCGAATATCACTGCGACGGAGGGCTGCGACAGAACGTGCCGCTGTCTCCCGCACGCCGTCTTGGCGCTGACGGTCTCATCGTGATCAACCCGCGCCACATCGACGAAGACGCGCTCTCCGGCTCACCAGAGACTGAAGAACAATTCCCCGGCCCGTTCTTCTTGTTGGGCAAAACACTCAATGCACTACTGCTCGACCGCATCGACACGGATCTCGCGCGACTCGAAAGCATCAATCGGATCTTGGACGCGGGCACTCGCGCGTACGGCCCCGGCTTCGTCGATTCGCTCAACGGGCAATTGAAGTATCCGTCGGGCGGCGGCATGCGACCGTTGCGCGCCGTGCTCGTCCGTTCGACCGAAGACATCGGTAAAATGGCTGCCGAATTCGTGCATAGTGCATCGTTCGCGCGCGTCGGCGGCATCATGGGACGGATGATGCGCGCCCTCGCCGACCCGAGCGCGAAGAACGAGAGCGACCTCTTGAGCTACTTGTTGTTCGACGGTGAGTTCGCGGGCCGGCTCATCGAGTTAGGTCGAAGCGACGCACGAGCCCGCCACGAAGAGCTATGCGCGTTCATCGAGCGGCTCTACTCGGAGGATTGAAGCGACTGACCAAAACTTGGCCGCGCGGTTCGGTTCGTCGTAGCGATGGAGGCAGTCGCGGTGCAGCTCTCGCCGGACTCGAGCCTGACGCGCAAGCGATGTCTCGCGAGTGAACATGAGCGACCAGGAGGCGACGATGCGACTGCATCCGTTGATGTTGGCGGTCTGTGTGATCTTTGGGGCGCAAGACGTCCGCGCTGACGCCAAGGTCGTCTCTCTTGGTGAGATCAGCGTCCCTCAATCCGTGGACGCAACCATGGCGCCGCGCCTCACCGCCGCGGTGCAAGACGAGCTCCGACAGCTTGATTTGAGCCACGCGCGCAGACAAGCCGTGGTCAGCGTGTCTGTGGTTCGCCTCGACAGCGAGCCACGCGCGAAGGGCTCCGCGTTCACTTGCGTCGTCTCCGCCACGCTCCGCAACCCGAAGACCGGAGCCGTCTTCGCGATCGTCGAGGGTCGCGCGCGCGCAGAGGGTGAGTCTCCACGCTCGCTCGAGTCGAGCGCGCTACGAGGCGCAGTTCACGGAGCCGTCACGCGCATCCCAGACGCGCTCAGCTCGCCACGATAAGTCGTTATTGTACTTCTGCCATCGAGCGAGGGTGAATCTCTAGATACTTGGTATTCGCCGCGTCTGCTCCCGCGGGCACCGCGACTGCGAACACACCAGAGACGGACTTGAAGGTCGTCTTCTGTCCTTGCATCAAGCCGACGAACGCGCCGTTCGGCAGGAAATACGGGCTCAAGCTCACGAACGGCGAGGGACTGCCGTCCCAGTAAATCCAGCCGATGCCGAAGGTCTGAGTTGGCATCTTCGGAGTGCCGCGAACATTCGTGACCTGTACGACGAGCGGGCCGAGAGTGTCTTCTGCTGCAGAGAGCGTGAGATCATCCAACGTCGCAGGCACTGGCGTGACGTTCCCTGCGCCGGTCTTGTGAGCGCAGCCTGGCATGAGCTGATCGACTTGGAGGAGCAGCTCGTTGTCGCCACCGCCTGTATACCGATACGCCCAGCCCATCGCGTCGACCTTGTCACCCACGGCGACTGCAGTGAAATACATCGCAGTCGCCGCCGAGACGAACATCTTGATCGCGTGGTGCGCACTCTGTTGAAGCGAGCCGTAGCTCAGATCCTGCTGCACGAAGATGTCGCACGCGACGCCGGCGACGCACGCGCTCTTGGTGATCCCGGTGACATACACGCCGCTCAGCCACACTTGCGTGGGCTGGCTGGGGTTGTCGGTCCACACGTCCGTGATCGCTTTGGTGGGCACGCCGTTTGGTTGGCTCGTGCAATCAGGCCACACGAAGTGATCATCGCCATGACTGTCCAC
>JANYHY010000054.1 GCA_025362165.1 Myxococcales bacterium
TTGGAGATCGGCGCGATGAGCCTATCGCTCTCTCCGCGCGGTGGCGTGCGCGAGAGCGAGAAGCTCAGCGTGTTGGTCGTGGACGCGCCGATCGCGGGCCGGCCTGCAGGATATGAAGTAGGCAACGTTGGGCGCTTCACGCTCACGAGCGACGTGACGCCGCGAACCATGGAGCGAGGAAGCGTCGTCGGAGTGGACCTCTCCGTGGACGGCACTGGCAACCTCCCGAGCGAGCTCCCCGTGCCGCTGCAGGCAGGCGTCAAGTGGCTCGAGCCAGACGTTCACGAGAAGCTCGCCAACACCGCAGGCCGCTACGGTGGTCATCGAACATTCTCGTATGTGGTGCGCATCGAGAGAGAGGGCGACGTCGATCTCGGAACGATCGAGCTGCCTTTCTACGACGCGGATCAACACACGTATGACGTCGCGCGCGCCACGCTCGGGGTAGTCCACGTCACGCACAGCGACGCACCTGCCGCGCAGAGCGCTGGCCCTACGCTGCCGGAGCTGCCCCCGATGCGTCGCGTGCTCGGCGGACAGAAGGCGCAGGCGCGGCACATCACCGATCGCTCCTGGGCGTGGGCGCTCATCGCGTTGGGCCCGCTTGGGTTCGCGTTCGTCACGGCCTCACGCGGGATCGTCGCTCGTGTTCGCGTGAGGGCGGCGGAGCGGAGGCTCTCACCGCTCGCCGTTCTGGCCGACAAACAGCGCGCGCAAGACACAGCGCTCGAGAGCGACGACGCGGGAGCGATTGACGCGGCCACGATCCGCATGCTCGAAGCGGCCGTCTTGGCGCACTTGAAGAAGAACCTGCGCGCAGCAACGGGCGAAGCGCTCGTTCGTGAGCTGAACGAGGCAGGAGCGTCGCGCGAGCTTGGGCAACGGCTGCGCGATCTGCTCGCTTCATGCGAGGCGGCACGCTTCGCTCCAGACAGCGCAAGCAGCAAAGGCGCGCGCGATCGGGCAGCGATCGGGCGCAACCTGGCAGGCGAGCTCGCGAAGGCGAAGGTATGAGAGCCAGCGGGATCTTGCTGCCTTGCTTGGTGGCGTCAGCGATCGCGACAGCGATCGCGACACTGATCGCGACGACCGCGAACGCAGACGACAGCACCGACGCGCTCTTCCGCGACGGTGTCGCCTCGCTCGAGTCAGGTCGGCCCACGCAGGCGATCGCTACGTTCGAGGCGCTCGCGGACCAGGGCGTCGTCGATCCCGTGGCGAGCTACGATCGCGCGCTCGCCTACGCGATGCGTGTTCGGCTTGACGCAGAGGTCGCGGGTGATCTCGGACGCGCAGCGCACGGCTTCGAGGAGGCGCGCGCTCTCACGGACGACCCGGCCCTCGCCAACGACGCGAAGATCGCGCTCGCGACCCTGCGCACGGAGGTCGCTCGTAGGCGCGCGAAGGCGGGAGAGCCCATCGAGGTGGATCCCGGAGTCCCGGTGTTTCGAGCCGCTTCGTCGCTCCTCTCGGAGGATACGTGGCTGATCATCGCGCTGCTCGCATCGGCAGTCTTCGCCGTCGGCGCGTTCGCTCGCTCGGGGTCGCAAGCTCGTCGCGTGCGCGTGAGCGGCGTCGTCGCGGCCTCGATCGCAGCCCTCGTAGTCGTGTCTTGCGCGACGCTCGGGGTGCTCGCGCGCAAGGATCGACTGCACCTTCGCGAGGCGGTGATCGTCGCCCCTTCAGCTCGTTCGTGCGACGATCATGGGGTCGCGATCTTGGGCGTCGCAGCGCTGCCTGAGGCCGCGCGAGTGGAGCTGCTGGGCGATCTCGACGGCGCGTTCACGCACGTGCGTTTTGCAAAGGTCGACACCTGGGTGCCCAGCTCGACCCTGCGCGAGATCACCAAGACCGAATGATGATCACCCTCCAGGGTCACGAGGACAAAACCTAGATGGCTCGTGCCCGCACGATCACTTTGTCACGGGCAGTCGGCGCTTGCCTTGTCCGCCGCTGCGATCGATCACCGGGCCTGCGTCGTCGTCCGATCGCGCCGCGATGACCTCGACGAGCGCGTCCGCGATCGCCACGAACGCCTTGGAGACCGTGGCCTCTGGATCGGCCTGAACCACGGGCGTTCCTTTGTCGCCGCACTCGCGCGTCGACTGCTCGATCGGGATCTGACCCAGCAGCGGCGCCTTGGCAAAATCGGCGATCGCTTGGCCGCCTCCCTTGCCGAAGAGCTCGTGCTTGAGGCCCGCGGGGTCGACGAAGAAGCTCATGTTCTCCACGACGCCGAGCACCGGGATGTTGACCTTCTCGCACATGCTCACGCTCTTGAAGACGTCGTCCGTGGCGACGGGTTGCGGTGTGGTGACGATGATCGCGCCCGTCGCCTTTACCTTTTGAGAGAGCGTGAGCGCGACGTCACCGGTGCCCGGCGGAAGATCCAGGAACAAGAAGTCGAGCTCGCCCCAGTTCACGTCTTTCAAGAACTGCATGAGCGCGCCGTGGAGCATCGGACCGCGCCAGACGATCGCGGCCTTCGGATCTTCCATCAAGAACCCGATGCTCATGAGCTTCACGCCGAAGCGCGTGAGCGGCTCGATCGATTTTCCGTCGAGCGACACGGGGCGGCCGGTGATGCCGAACATGGTCGGGATCGAAGGGCCGTAGATGTCCGCGTCCAAGAGGCCCACGCGGTATCCGCGCCTCTGGAACGCCATCGTGAGGTTGGTCGCCGTCGTGCTCTTTCCGACGCCGCCTTTGCCGCTCATCACGAGCACGACGTTCTTCACCGTGGGCAACGGATCGTCGGGCCCGATGCTTCTGCCGGGGAGATCTCGAGACATGGGCGTTACCTACTACCGATGAGTGCGCTCGACGAGGAGCTTGCGCTCTCGATGCCGCACGCCTTCGCGACGAGAAATCGAACACGGAGGGGGTACCCTCTATGTGGATCGTCCGAGCGGCGCATGGATCACTCGTCGTCCATAGGGAGTAGGTCTTCCTGCGCAAATTTTCACACTGACGGTTGGAACGCGGCGTGCTCAACTAATGGGACGCTGGCTCATTGTCGCGTGGAGGTTCGAATGCGCGGGGCGTCTTGGCTTCTGCTCGTGGGTGTTGTTGGTGCGGGCGCGTCGGCGAACCTCGTCGCGTGTGGGAGCGGCGACACTGGCGCGTCCGACTTCACGCCGCCGACCGGGACGGATGGCGGCGACGAGTCCGTCGATCCGTTCCAGAACAACAACAAGACGCTCGTCAGTCTCATCGTGAACCCGCCGAGCGCGTCGATCGAGATCCTCAACGACGTCGTCGTCACTCAACAATTCACGGCGGCGGCGAGCTACTCCGACGGCTCGACGCAGGGGCTCCAAGCCGACGTGAAATGGTCCGTGGATCAGTCCGTCATCGGAGCGATCGACAACACCGGGTTGTACACGCCAAGCACCAAGCTCGGCGGCCTCGTCACGATCGCCGCTGATTACAAGGGGATCAAGGGCAAGGCGACGCTCGCGGTGAAGCTGCACTACACGCAGAACCCGAGCAACGTGCCTGCGAACACGCAGAGCAAGCTCAAAGCGGCGGGCACGCCGGACGCGAAGGTCGTGTGGGCCTATCCGTACGACAAGACCGTGTTCCCGCGCGGGCTCGGCTCGACGCCGCTCATGTGGAACAACAGCGCGCCAGGCGACGCGTACTACGTGCACCTCAAGAGTCCGTACTACGAGCTCGAAGAGTTCACGACCGCGGATCCTCCATCGCGGTTCACGCTGTCTGGCCCCGACTGGGACAAGTTCGTCGGCTCGACGACGGGCGCGGCGGACGTGTTCGTCAATCGCTGGGACGGCATGAACGCGACGACGCTCATCCATCACACGTGGACGATCGCTCCCGCTTCGCTGCGCGGCACCGTCTACTACTGGGCGAACAACACCGGGCGAATCATGCGCATCAAGCCTGGCGCGAGCGCGCCCGACGACTTCTCCAACGGCGTCGTCCCCAACGCAGGCTGCACGATGACCTGCCACGCGGTGAGCGCGGATGGTTCGACTCTCGTCGCGGCCGGCGGCACATATGGCGGCAGCTACGATCTCGTCGCCAACAAAACCAAGTTCGGCCTCGGTGGCGGTCAAGACTCGGCGCAATCGCGGCAGTGGGCGCTGCCAGCAGTGTCGCCCGACGGCAAGTATGTCGTCGTCGACGCGCTCGCCAGTCAGCTCGGCGCGCCCATCGTGAACGGGATGTTCTCCACCGCCGACGGCTCGGCGATCCCGAACCATGGCTTGCCGAACGAGCGCATGTACATGCCCGCGTTCTCACCGGACGGGTCGGCGATCGTGTTCGCCACGGGGACTGATCCCGGCTCACCCTACTGGGCCTCGACGGGCACGCCGGGAACGTTGCGCGCGCTCGACTTCAACCCGAAGGCGATCCCGATGTTCTCGAACGAACGCGATCTCGTCGCGCCAGGTTCGGACGCGACGAAACAGACTATTTCGTGGCCCAGCGTCGCGCCCGACGGCAAGTGGACCGTCTACAGCCGGCTCAATTGGATCAACCCCTCGAGCACCTACAACCTCACCTCGTTCTTGCCGACGAACGGTGATCTCTACATCGCGGACGTGAAGAACGGCGGCAACGAAGTGAAGCTCGCGAACATCGACGGCGACGGCTATCCGTTCGCCGCGGGCGCGCGCGACTTGAACAAGAACTTCGAGCCGAGCTTCGCGCCAGTCGCGGCGGGCGGCTACTTCTGGGTCGTCTTCCACTCGCGACGCACCTACGGCAACGTGCTCGTGGCGGGGCCGGACCAGGTCAAGCAGCTGTGGATTGCGGCGATCGATCAGAACCCGAAGCTAGGCGTCGATCCGAGCCATCCAGCGTTTCGCTTGCCGGGTCAAGCGATCGACACGCTCAACCTCCGCGGCTACTTCGCGCTCGACCCGTGCAAGGCTGATGGACAAGGCTGCACGTCGGGCACCGACTGCTGCAACGGCTACTGCGATCCCGCGCCAGACGGCGGCGGTCCTGTGTGCGGTCCGAAGCAAGGCTGCGCGAACAACGGCGACAAATGCGACGTGTCCGCGGACTGCTGCGGCTCTGCTTCTGGCACGACCTGCATCAACCACGTATGCAGCGAGCCCACCCCGAACTGAAGAGGTCTCACATGCGTGTCTGGTTGGCTTGGTTCAGCGTTGGCGGAGCACTGAGCGCCGCGGCTCTCTTGGGTGCGTGCGGGAGCGATGAGGGCTCCTCGGGGTTTCAGCCTCCCACTGGCGGCGACGACTCGGGCGCGGACACGTTCGATCCGTTCGGCAACGGCACCGCGAAGCTCACGGGGATCACCGTCGAGCCGCCGACCGCGACGATCGAGATCCTCAACGACGTCGTCGTCACGCAGACCTTCACGGTGACGGGCCACTACTCGGATGGATCGCAGAAGGCCGTCGCGCCCGACGGGTGGGCCGCGAACTTGCCGCTCGTCGGCGCGATCGATGGCAAGGGCACGTTCACGCCGAGCATGCTCGCGGGCGGAGGCGTCACGATCACGGCTAATTACCAGGGAAACAAGGGCTCCGCGACGCTCAACGTGAAGTTGCATTATACACAGAACCCAGGAAACGTCCCCGCGGGCACGCAGGGCAAACTCAAGAACGCGAGCGTCGCAGACGCGGTGATTCAGTGGGCGTATCCGTACGACAAGACTGTGTTCCCGCGGGGGCTCGGCTCGGCGCCTCTCGAGTGGAACCAAGGCGGTGCCGCCGATCAATATTACGTGCACCTCAAGAGCGCCTTCTACGAGCTCGAGACGTTCACCACTGCGCCTCCGCCTTCACGCTTCGCGCTGCCGCAGATCGACTGGGGCAAGTTCGTGGACTCGACGAGCGGCGCGGCCGACCTGTTCGTCAATCGATGGGACGGGGCCAACGCCACGACGGTCATCCATCACACATGGACCATCGCGCCCGCGTCGATGCGCGGCACTGTCTACTACTGGGCGAACAACCTCGGCCGCGTGATGCGCATCAAGCCGGGAGCGAGCGCGCCGGACGACTTCCTGTCGGCAGGAGGCGTCACGGGATGCAGCACTTGCCACGCGGTCTCTGCGGACGGCTCGACGCTCGTGATCGGCGGAGACGTCTCGACGTCCACGTTCGATCTCAAAGCGAACAAGCCGTCGTTCTCTGGGATGGGCCGCGCGTGGGCTCAACCCGCGCTCACGCCGGACGGAAAATTTCTGGTGGAGAACGCCTCGCCTCTTCCCGGTCCGCCGGGCGGAGCGGATGGCTTGTGGAACAGCGCGAACGGGCAGCGCGCGCCCAACAGCGGGCTTGATGGCCGCACCTTCGGCATGCCCACGTTCGCGCCCGATGGAACGCGCCTGGTTTATCGCGATGAAGGCAACGGCGGCACGCCTGGATCGCTCCGAGAGTGGGACTTCGATCCCAAGCTCGTGAAGGCGTCGAACGACCACGAGCTCGTCAAGCCCGGCGCCACCGCAGCGCTCGCGACGATCAGTTTTCCCACGGTCACGCCAGACGCGAAATGGATCGTCTATGGTCGTGGCAACACGATCGACACGCGCTTCGGGACGAGCGATCTCTACATCACGAGCGCGACCGCGCCCAACAGCGAGGTGCGACTCGCGCAAGCCGACGGCGACGGCTATCCGTTCGCGGCAGGCGCGCGCGATCTCGCGTGGAACTTCGAGCCCACGTTCGCGCCAGTCGCGGCAGGTGGCTACTTTTGGTTCGTGATGACGAGCCGCCGCACGTACGGCAACGAGCTGCTCGGATCGAAGGACCAGACCAAGCAGCTATGGGTCGTCGCGATTGATCAGACTCCGCAGCTAGGCAAGGACCCGAGCCATCCAGCGTTTCGCTTGCCGGGTCAAGCGATCGATTCGCTCAACATGCGCGGCTTCTGGGCGCTCGATCCGTGCAAGCAAGACGGCTCGTCGTGCAGCAGCGGCACTGAGTGCTGCAACGGCTACTGCGATCCGTCACCCGACGGCGGACCACCCGTGTGCGGTCCCAAGCAAGGCTGCGCGAACAACGGGGACAAGTGCGACGTCTCCGCGGACTGCTGCGGCTCCGCCTCCGGAACGACTTGCATCAATCACGTCTGCAGCGAGCCCACGCCGAACTGATCGCGACAAAAGGCGAAGGGCCCGCCGCTTTCGCGACGAGCCCTGTTTCTCGCCTTATTTCAGATCAG
>JANYHY010000716.1 GCA_025362165.1 Myxococcales bacterium
GCTCGCGAGTAGCTGCAGGTCGGCGTCGCGTCGAGGTAGTGATAGACCTCCTTGACGTCCTCACCGTGATTTCCCTCGGGGTTCGACAACCCGAAGAGTCGCTCCTTCAGGATCGGATCTCTCCCGTTCCAGAGCGCGAGCGCGAAATGCACGAGTCCGCGGTTGTCACATAAACCCAAGAGGCCGTCCTCGCCCCATCGATACGCCCGCATCGTCGCTTGCTCATGCGTGAGGTATCCCCACGCGTCGCCGCCTTTGGAGTAGTCCTCCCGCACGGTGCCCCACTGCCGCTCGCTCAGGTAGTTGCCCCAACGACGCCACTTGGTGCCCTCACGCGCTTGCTCGAGTCGCTTGTGCTCCGCCGTCTTCGGGGACTTGCCTGTCATGGTCGAGACTGTAGATGAGCAGTCAGCGCCTCGAAACATGATACGTATTGGAGAGTGAGCGGCACTCCGCCCTTTCCGCCTGATCAGGCTCCGCCGCCGGCTGGGTCTGGTCCCTCGGGCACGATTCCGCCGCCTCCGCCGCAGCCGTCGTCGCCGAGCCTGCCCGCGCCAAACGCCAACGGGACTGGGAGCTTTCGCACCACCGCGACCTTCCCTTCACCCGTGAGCGCGGCGCCGTCACGGATCACCGTGCGCTACCCGCAGCCTGGCTCGATGCTGCGGAGCAAACGCGGCGTCTACCAAGTGAACAAGGTCATCGGCACGGGCGAGTTCGGCGCGGTCTACGAGTGCATCGGTCCGTTCGATCAGGTCTACGCGGTGAAGGTGATTCGGCCTGCGAACCGGCCGTACCAAGAGGTGCACGCCGAGTGGGCGCGCGAGGTGGAGCGGCTGATGAGCCTGCGCCATCCCAACGTCGTCTACATCTATGACGCGTTCGAGCAAGAGAACCTGTTCTACCTGGCGCTCGAGCGCTGCGATCACCCGCTCACGTCGATGCTCGTCGGGACGCCGATGCAGGAGGGGCTCGTGATCGAGCTCACTCGACAGATGCTCGCCGCGGTGCAGTTCCTCCACGACGCGGATATCGTCCACGACGATCTTCACCCAGGGAACGTCCTCATCAGTCACAGCACGGATCGCCCGACTGTGAAGATCAGCGATTTTGGGATCAGCCACGAACTCCGCGGCGCGCCGGCGGTGAGACCGAACGTCGTGCACCACAAGATTATGGCGCCGGAGATCCTCGCGAGCGGCTACACGAGCAAGCAGAGCGATCTCTATCAAGTCGGCTTGTTGATGTACTGGATGCTCGTAGGAAACCCCGCCGTGCCCGCGAACATGGCCTATCCCGATCTGGTCCGCTTCGTCTCGGACGGCGAGCCGCGGCGCCGCGCTGAGCTCATCGGCACTCCCCTCGGCAGCCTCATCGCAAAGACACTTCGGCGACGTGAGGCGTACCGCTACACCTCGGCCAACGAGGTCTGGGCCGATTTGCGACAGCTCCCCGCGTGGCAACATCGGCAGCTTTTCCCGGTGAAATAGCGATAAGGTCGCAGCGATGAGCCGACGATTACTCTTCGCGGCGGGCGTGCTGTTCGCGGCGACCCTCGTGACCGCGACCTTCGTCGCGAGCGCGAGCGCGGATTCGTCGGAGGTGCGACCCGGCGGAGGCGGAAGCTACCGCGGCGGAGGCAGCAGCGGAGGAGGCGGCGGCGGCTCGTCCCGCGGTGGAGGCGGTAGCTTCGGCGGCGGTGGAGGCGGGAGCTCCGGCGGGGGCGGCGTGACCTTCGGTGGAGGGAGCGGCAGCAGCGGAGGCAGCAGCACAGGCAACAGCGGCAGCGGCGGCGGCCTCGGCGTGATGGTGATGTTCTTCTTGATCTTCGGCGTCGTCGTCATGATGAAGATCCTCACGCGCAAGAACGACGTTGATCGCAGCGTTCGCTCTGCGGTGCTCGATGCGCAGTTCGATCGCGAGGCGCTAAGCCGCAGGAGCGCGTCGATCGAGACCTTGCGCGCGCGGGACCCCAAGCTCACCGAGGCGAGCATCATCGATCGCGTGCGAGTGATGAGCGATCGCGTCCGCGACGCATGGCTCGCAGGCGACATGAAGCCGGCTCGCGCGTTCGTCTCGGACGGAGTGTTCTCACGCTTCAATGTGCAGCTCGCGTTGATGCAGCAAGAGGGCATCAAGAACGTGATGTCAGACGCTCAGATCCTCTATGTCACGATCGAATCGGTAGACGCGCAACCACCCGTGGACGCGGTGCACGTGAGGTTCACCGCCCAAGCGCGAGTCGCGAACGTGGCGATCGAGATGACCGCGGATCAAGCGGCTGCAGAGCTGCAGAAGCAAGACGTCAATCCGTACACCGAGATCTGGACGCTCGTTCGCAAGCACGGCGCGATGACGAAGCTAGAGGCGGCGGACGTCGGACGCGCCTGTCCGTCGTGCGGTGCGCCGCTCGAGCCCGGCGCTGAGATGTACAAGTGCAAATTCTGTCAGGCGCTCGTGTGCTCTGGCGAGCACGACTGGGTGCTCTCCGAGATCACGCAGTTGGAGGAGTGGCGGCAGGACTCGGCGGACGCGGTCGTTGGCTTGGACAAGCTCAGGCAGACCGATCCCGGTGCCGCGCGTGAGTCGATCGAAGATCGCGCGTCCTACTTGTTCTGGACCTGGGCGCGCGACAAGCGTCGAAGCGGTGAGGTGATGAGCGACGTCGCGGTCGGCGGCGCGGACCTCTTGCTCGTGGACGTCGATGAAGCGGCCACTGGCACCGACTACGCGTTCGTCCGTGTCTTCTGGTCCGCGCGGTTCCAGGTGGGCGCCGAGCCCACGCCGCAGCAGCAAGTGCTCCGCATGGCGCGAAAAACAGGCGTCTCGACGACATTCTCCATGTCGAGCATGGTCTGCCAAGCGTGCGGCGCGCCGCTGCCGGAGACCGCAGTCGAAGCTTGCCCGCATTGCCGCGCGTCAACGGTCGCGAACGGACAAACCTGGACGCTCGACGAGGTGCTGTCTCCAGGCGATCCGCGGATCCAAGCGCGCGCTCAGGTCGGCGACGACGTGCCGGCCGCTCACCTCATCGCGGACGTCACCGACCCACGTGAGCGCGTGGTGCTCTTCACAGCGATGGCGCGGCTCATGGCGCAGAACGGCAGCATCGAGAAGGAAGAGAAGCGCATGCTCCAGGCGTGCGCCTCTCGTTGGGGCATCGAGAGCGAGCTGCTCAAACGCGCGCTCGACGGTGGCCTCGGGAAGTTCGTGGGGCTCGCGCCCTCCGTGTCGCCCGACTGGTTCTTGGGCGGCCTCATCGGCGCAGCGCTCGTCGACGGAACGATCGACGCGAGCGAGATGGCCACGCTCCAGCGCGTCGCCACGGGCGTCGGCGTCACTCAAGAGGCGCTCTCCGCGAAGATTGCACAATACAAGCAATCGCTCGGCATCTCCTAGCCCAGCTAGAACACCAAGTCCTGCCGCTCACTGCGTGGAGCCGGCTTGGGCAGCTTTGCGGTGACCTCCGCGAGGCGCTTGTTCGCTTCCGTTTGGTTGCGGCGCGCGACCCCTAGCCAAGGCGTCGTGGTCTCGGCGAGCGCGAGGTAGCGAGCCCACTCGATCGAAGCCGAGCGCCAGTAGCTCTCCGCGCGCAGGGCTTGGCTCTCCGCGCCGGAATCGATGCACGCGCCTTGCGAGCACGCGCGCGCGAGCACCGTGACTGCCACTGCGCGGTACCAATGCTTGTCATAGTCGGGCACGAAGAACACGCTGCGATCGGCCTCTTCGCTGATGAGCATGTGGACGACATTTGGATAGCCGCGCACTGCCGCTTCACCTGCGCGCATCGCGCCGTATCCGTCGCCATAGCGATCGAGCTCGACCGCGAGATCCATCTCGGCGAGCGCGGTGTCCGAAGGGCTCGCGTCGAGCTCCACTGCGTAGCGCGCGTCCTCGATCGCCTGATCCAGGTGCCCGAGGCGCATCAGGGCCTCCGATCGATTCAAGTACGAGACCGCGCGCGTTCGAGGGTTCTCCGCCACCGCGAGAAGACGCTCGTAGGTCGCGACCTCCTTCTGCGTGTCGAAGCGCGCGTAGCATGTCGCGAGCTGCAGGAGCGCGTCCTCGGTCCCTGGGTGAGCGGGAGCCATCGTGATCGCGGAGTCGATCACGTCGGCCGCTTGTCGAAACATGCTGGCGTTCTGGCCTGGCTCGCGCTCTGCGAAGAGCTGATAGACGCGCCCGACATCGAACCGAAGCTGCGCGTCTGGGCTGTGCGGCGCGTCCGCCATCTCGAGCATCGTGCGCGCTTGCAACAGATACGCGTCCGCGAGCTCGTTCGAAGCGAACCGCGATCGTGAGCGCTCTCGGACGTGCGCCTCGAACAACCTGGAGACCGCCGAGTGGAGCTCGTAGCGCTCGCGCAGCCCGGGGTCCTTCACGACGTCCCACGAGTTCGGAGGTGTCGTCGCGGACGCGCTCGACGCGAGCAGCGTCACGCACGCGAGCACGCAAGCGCGAAAATTCATTTCGGCTTCTTTACCTTCGTCGAGCCCAGCGCCGCTTCGCGCGCGCGAGCGTGCTCCGCCCAAGGCCCTGTGGTCACGGTCGCCGCGTACTTGTGCCACGCCGCCTGTGCCGCGACCGGGTCTGTGCTCTCCAGCGCCAGCGCGACGAGCGCGTCGTTCTCCGCGGGTGTCGCGGCGAGCACTTCACGCACGCGACCATCCGCGAGCGAGCTCTTCACTTCAGTCGAGCGCTCCGCCAGCACAGCGCGCGACTCGTCATGCAGGTTGGCGCGATCGAGCGCGAGCGCCAGGGCGAGCCACGACACCACCGCGAGCGCGTCCTGCGACTCACGTCGGGCTTGGCGGAAGATCGCGATCGCGTCATCGATGGTCACGCCTCCGCTGGCCATCGTCGCGAGACCCGCTTCGAGGTAGGCCGCGCCACGATCGCTCGACGTAAGTCCCGAAGCGCGCGGCAACAATGCGCGATACGCAGCGAGCGCCTCTGCGCCGTGATCGGTGCGCGAAGCCGAGCGCGCGTATGCGAACAGCGCGTTGGGCTCGTCGCAGGCTCCGGGGTCCTTCGCGAGGGCGGCGTGGAACGTCGTGTACGCGTCCGTGTATTGTGCAAGCTTCGCGAACGCGCGACCTTTGAGCACAGTCGGCGCGCTCCTACCGGGGAGGCGCTTGTCCGCGTCTTCGGCGATCGCGAGCACGTCTCTCGCTTGCGCGCTGCCCGTGGACGCGAGCTTGCTCGCCCCGCTCGCGAGCAGATCGCAGTACTTGCCGAGCTCCGGTTGCTTCACGCGCTCCCACACGTTGGGCCGCCCCGTGTCGCCGAACGCGCACTCCGCAGGCCGCCCCGCCGCAGGCGTCCCCGAGAGCTGAAGCAGCACGAAGGCGAGCGCGATCATCTCCCGCTAGTATGTCACACGAACGGATCGACGCGCACGATCGTCTCGTCCCGACGGTAGCCCACGCTGACGATCGACGCGCCGCAGCCGGCCGCCTCCTCGATCATGCGGACATACGCTTGCGCGGTCTCCGGCAGCGCGTCGAGGAGTCGCGCGGCGCCGAGCTGTTCTTTCCAGCCAGGGAACGTCTTGTAGATCGGCGTGGACACGTCGAGCGCGTCGATTGGAAAATCCTGAGTCTCCCCGCTCGGCGTCTTGTAGGCGACGCACACCTTGAGCTCGTCGAAGCCGGTGAGGACGTCGAGCTTGGTGATCGCGATCGAGGAGAGGCCGTTGATGCGTGATGCGTAGCGGAGCGCGGGGAGATCGAGCCAACCGCAGCGGCGTGGGCGGCCCGTGACGGCGCCGAACTCGTCGCCGACCTTGCGGAGCCGCTCTCCGTTGGCGTCGTTGAGCTCCGTGGGGAATGGCCCGCCTCCGACGCGCGTGCAGTAAGCCTTCACGAGACCGATCACTCTCTGGATGCGCGTCGGTCCGATCCCCACGCCCGTGCACGCACCGCCCGCGGCCGCGCTCGAGGACGTCACGAACGGATATGTGCCGTGGTCAACGTCGAGCAGCGTGCCCTGCGCGCCCTCGAACACGACTCGTTTGCCAGCGCGCAGCGCGTCGTCGACGAGCTTGGAGGTCTCCGTGAGCAGCGGCAGCACACGCGCGCGGAACGGCTCGATCGCCTCCACGACGTCCTTGGCGAGCGGGACCTCACCGCCGAGATCGCGGATGGTCGGCGCCCAGGCCTCGATCGCCGCGGAGACGCGTTTCTCGAGCGATTCGCGATCGCGCAGCATGCCGAGCGTGATGCCGACGCGGCGCGCTTTGTCTTCGTAGCAGGGTCCGACGCCGCGCTTGGTGGTGCCGATGGCGCCGCCGCTCTTGTGCTCGCGCAGACCGTCGACGAGGATGTGATACGGCAGGATGGCGTGCGCGCGATCCGAGACGCGCAGTCGCTCGACGTGTGCGTGGCCCTTCGTCTTGAGCTCATCCATCTCCGAGACGAGGCGACCAAGGTCCACCACCATTCCCTGGGCGAGCACGCACTCTTTGCCTGCTCGAAGGATGCCGCTCGGCACCAGGCGCACGACGAGCTTCTCGTTGCCGACGACGAGCGTGTGGCCTGCGTTCGGACCGCCTGCGTAGCGCACGACCATGTCGGCGTGCTCTGTCAGGATGTCGACGACCTTCCCCTTGCCTTCGTCACCCCACTGCGCTCCCACGATGACGACGCCGCTCATGTCGATTGGTCTCCCGATGGTGCGAGGTCAATGACGAGATCGCCATCGATGATGGATGTGTAACCCCACGCGAGAGCGTAGGCCTTGGCGCGATCGCGATCGGCGATGACAGCCGCGCACACACCTTGTTTTCTGAGCTCGCGTGTGTGGTGGTCGGCTTCTGGGCCCGTGCATAAAACGCGGCGCGTGAGGCCGTCTTCGGAGGGTCGCGCAGTGGCGACCGCGATCGCGAGCGCGTCGAGATCCAACCCGAAGCCTACTGCAGGCATCGGCGCGCCAAAGCGACCCATGAGTTCGTCGTAGCGTCCGCCCGCACCGATCGCCTCTCCCGGTCCGCGAGCGTATGCGCGAAAGATCATGCCGGTGTAATAGGCGAAGCCACGCACCTCCGCGAGATCGAGCGAGAGCCGCGAGCCGAGGCCACGCTCCTTCGCAGCGGCATGGAGCGTCGCGAGCCGCTCGAGCGCTTCGCGTGTGGGCCCAGAAAAATGCCCGATCGCGCTGGTCAACGCCGCCAGATCATTGCCCGCGAGCGCGAGTGTGCGCAGTCCGTCATCGCTCGAAATTCCGCGCAGCGCGTCTGCATCCTTTGCCGTGAGCGCGTTCGTCGCGTCGGCGCGAGCCTCTTCTGGGAGTGCGTCGATCAAGGGCCGCGCGACGCCTGCGTCTCCGACATCGATCGTGAACTGGTCGAGTCCCGCGGCCTCGAGCGACGCACACGCGACCTCCAGGATCTCGAGGTCTCCGCTCGAGCCAGCGACACCGGCGAGCTCCACGCCCACTTGGGGCAACTGGCGATGCTTGCGCGCGCGACCCGCGCGCCGACGGAGGACGGTGCCCTCGTAAGCGAGTCGGAACGGCGGCGGACGATCGATCAACCTCGTCGCGAGGATGCGCGCGATCTGCGGTGTCATATCGGGGCGGAGCGCGGCGACGTCTCCGGACTCCGGCTCGATGAAGCGGAGCATCTCGGAAGCGGGCAGCGCACCGAGGCCACGCTCGAGCACGTCGGCGAACTCGAACGCGGGCGGCACGACGAGCGTGTAGCCGAACAAGCGCATGCTCGTCAGCACACGCCTCGATAGACGCTGCCGCCGCTCCGCCTCCTCAGGGAGAAAGTCGCGCATCCCGACCGGGAGCGGGTGCGCGAGCGGCCGAGCGTCGCCTTTTTGCACGTTGGAGCATTCACATGGAAACCACCGCAACGTCAACGCGGCTGGTTGGATGCCCAAGAGTCACTTCGAGGCGACGCTGCTTGGGAGCTGTGAGGCTTGCCGTCACCTGTCGGTCGACGAACACCCCTGAACGGGCTGAATTTGGCTTATTCTAGCGGCATCATGGACGGCACGGCCTTCGCTAAGAGTCGCGTATGGCCTACTCACTCGAACGCGCGCTGCTCGACAAAGCTACCCAGGGCGACCCTGAAGCCATGGCCACGCTCGCTCGGGAGCTCATCCCGCACATCGAGCGACAGCTGTTGCGCTACCCGGTGACCGAGGAGGATCGGCGTGACCTCTTGCAGGCGACGCTGATGCAGATCATGCGGCGGCTCGGCTCTTTCCGTGGAGACTCGAGCTTCTCGACGTGGCTCTTCCGCGTCACGGCGAACGAAGCGCTGATGATGATGAGGTCGCAGCGCCGCGTGCGCGCGCGAGTCACCACGGGCCTAGACCTCGAGGATCTCGGCAAGCTGCCGTCGACGGACGCGGTCATCTCTGCAGACGTGAACGTCGACAACAACGAGCGAGACGCCCGCGTGCGCGAGGCGCTCGACGCGTTGCCCAACAGCTACCGCGACGTCGTGATGGCGCACTATCACCAGGACTTGGGCCTGCAAGAGATCGCCGATCGCTACGATCTCACGGAGAGCGCGGTCCGCTCTCGACTGCACCGAGCGCGCGCGCGGCTGCGCACCATGTTGGAGAGCTCTGCCCCGTTCGTTGGGGCGATCGCGCGCCCGAGCGCAGAGTACGGCCTCGACTTCGCCGCCGAATAGCCTTCACAGCGGACCTGGCATCGCCGACGATGCCCGCCATGTCTTTCGATGTGCTCGCCATGCTCTCGCTGGGTCGTGTGAACTCCTTCGCGATCGCGCCGGACACCACTTGGATCGCCGTCGCTGTCGCTCGCAACGACGCTGAGCGCGGGACCTTCGTCTCATCGTTGTGGCGCGTGTCGCTCGACGGCAAGCTCGCGGGGACAGCGCTTACGCGTGGGGTTCACAGCGATCGCGCGCCTGCGTTCGGCGAGGACGGGACGCTGTTCTTCCTCTCGGATCGCAAGCGCACGCCGAAAGAAGACGACAGCAAGACTCAAGTGTGGGCGCTCATGCCGACCGGCGGCGAGCCCATGCCCATCACGGACGAGCCATTGGGAGTGTCGTCGTTTCGAGTTGGCGGCGACCGCCTCGTCGTGATCGCGGACGTGCTGCCTGGCGTCGCTCACGCCGATCAGCGCGCGCGCGCCAAGGAGTTGGCCGAGAAAGGCCCGTCCGCGCTTCACTACAAGACGACGCTCGTCCGCCACTGGGATCATTGGATCGGCCTCGCGGCGCCTCACGTGATCGCTTACGACGCTCGCGGGGGCGACCGTAGAGACCTCACGCCGAAGGCGGACATCGAGCACCGCGGAGATCTCGAGTGGGATCTTTCCGCAGACGGGACGACGATCGCCGTCGTGGAGCGCAGGCTCGGCGCCGATCGATGCACGGACTCAGCAGTGCGAGTGATCGACACCAAGACGGCGAGCAGCAAGCTCTTGGCCGCTGCCGCGAACACGATGCTCGACAACGTGCGCGTCTCGAAGTCGGGTCGATCGGTCGCGTGCGTCCACCAGATCCGCTCGCGCGAGGCGCACGGAAAGTCGTCGCTCGTCTTGCTGGACGTGGCGACTGGGACCTCGCGCACGTTGCTCGCGTCGTGGGATCGGTGGCCGATGCCGCAGGCCTTCGTCGACGAGCAGACGCTGCTGGTGACAGCCGAAGAGGCCGGCACGACTCGAGTCCACTCAGTGGATTTGACCGCGGACCGACAAATCGGACTGACCAATGGCGGGACCTACGGCTCGGTCGCGTGTCGCAAAGGCCTATTTTTTGGCATCAAGAACGACGTACTCACTCCGCCGGAGGTCTGCCGGATCCCGAACGAGCCCGGCGCCCCCACGCAGCTCGTCACGCAGCTCGCGGGCTTCTCAAAAGACTTTTCGGACCTCGCCACAGTCTCGCAAATGCACGTGACCTCCAAGGACGGCACGAGCGTGCACTCGTACGTGATCGCGCCCAAGGACGTGAAGAAGAAGCCCCCCGTGTTGATTTGGATCCATGGCGGCCCCGTCGGCGCATTTGGAGATCTCTGGCACTGGCGATGGAACCCGCTCGTCATGGTCGCGCGTGGTTACGCGATCGCGCTGCCCAATCCTCGAGGCTCGACAGGGTACGGGCAAGCGCACGTGGAGGGCATCTGGCGCAACAAGTGGGGAGCGGGTTGTTACGAGGACATCATGGCCGTGGCGGACGCGCTCGAGAAGCGCGACGACCTCGACGGCACGCGCATGGTCGCGATGGGTGGCTCCTTCGGCGGCTACATGACCAACTGGATCGGCGGGCAGACGACGCGCTTCTCCGCGCTCGTCACGCACGCCAGCATCTTCCATATGGAGGTGTTCTCGGGCTCCACCGACTACCCCGGCTGGTTCCAACTCGAGAACGACGCCTCGCCTCGCACCGACGCGGAGGCTCTGAATCGCTACTCTCCGCACCGTTTCGTCACCAAGTGGAAGACGCCGACGCTCATCATCCACGGTGAAAAGGACTACCGCGTGCCCATCGGCGAAGCGCTCGTGTTGTACGACGCGCTATGCGAGCAACGCGTAGAGGCGGAGCTCCTCGTCTTCCCAGACGAGAACCACTGGATCCAGAGGCCTCGCAACATCCAGCGATGGTACGAGGCCATTGGAGAGTTCTTGGATCATCACGTGCTCTCTAAGAAATGAGCCCCAGCATCGGCGAGATGTCGTAGCGGAACCCCTTGCCGCTTCGAACGACGGGATCTGCGTCTGCGATCGCTCGGGCACGTGTCTCATCGGTTACGCGTAAGATCCCCGCGCCCCACGTGCTCGTCGCGTCGGCTACGGGCCCGAAGGCGAGCCCGACTCCCTCTTTGATGAGGCTCCTACAGTACGCCGCGTGCGCCGCCATCAGCGCGCCTTCCTCCGCCGTGATGTCTTTGGGGAACGTCGTGCGAGGCGGGATCAAGCGGCAGAAGAACGCCTTGCTCGTCTTTGCAGCGCTCGCGTAGCCCTGCAGCCAGCCGAGGACCGTCTCCCATCCGTCGCCGTGATCCTCGCAAGAGGCCGGCCTGCCCGCAAAGCCTTCGTGCCACAACGTGACGCGAGTGCCGCCGTCAATGGCATCCAGTTGGTAACGCACCGTGGTGACATTGCCACCGTCCCACGGAGCTTCCCAGGTCAACGCGAGTTTGTGAGGCGCTTCGATCTCCAAGTACTCACCGCCGATCGCGAACGCCTTGCCATCGCTCCCCTTGCCGATGCTCTTCCAGCGGCCACCGACGCGCAGGTCGGAATGCCACTCCGTCACCTTGTAGGTTTCGGGAGCGCCCCACCACTCGGCGACCTCGTGAGTGAGCGCGCGGAACACTCGATCAGGCGTCGTCTCGATCTCGACGCGCGCGAGGATCGTCCCGCGATTGAGATC
>JANYHY010000062.1 GCA_025362165.1 Myxococcales bacterium
CGCCTCGACCATGTTCGCGCTCGCGCTCTATGGTCTGGGGGCGTTTGGTGCGATGACCGCTTGGAGGGTCTCGATCGTCGTCGTCATGATCGCGGCCGCTTGCGTGATCGCGACGAGGCCATCACGTGCAGATCTGCTCGCCGCGCTACGTGGGACGGCCGATTGGATCGTGATGCCGATGACGGCTGCGCGCGCAGCAGCACGCGAAGGCAGCGCGCTCACGGTGCTGCTCCCGCTCGCGATCGCTCTGTCGCTCTCTCTGCTCGCGCAGGCCATCTTGCTGCCACCGCTGGCTGGCGCAGAGACGCACGAGACTCTGGTGGGGTTCGCTGCCCAAGCGCACGGCCTTGGCGGCGCTGTGGGTCCGCCGAACATGGCGCTGCTCGACGCGCGACCGCAGCTCGGGGAGCTCGCGATGGCGTGGGTGGCAGAGGCGTGCGGGCATCAGCTGATCGACGTCCCTGGTGTGCTCGCGTCGGTGCCGCTGGCGCTCGCGATGACGGCGCTCGCGCGGCGAACCTCCGGGGACGCAGTGACCGGTGTCGCGTGGGCGTTGGCGCTCGTGTGGGTCCCAGCGATCGCGATCGGGATGCAATCGACGCGTGTCGAGCCAATCGGCGCCGCGTTCATGATCGCTGCCACGACCTTCGGTGCGGGTTCGATGCGCAACCCAGCGAGCGCATGGCTCTCTTGCTTCGCGTGCGCGCTTGGCATCCTCACCAGCCCTGCGGCGCTCGCTCCGTCGCTCTTGCTCTCGTCGATCGTGCTGGTGCGCGTCCTCGCGGCGAAGCGCTTCTCGCATGCGTTGGTGTCGCTCCCGCCCGTGGTCGCGCTCGCTGCAGTCTACGGTCGCAACATCGTGCGCTTCGGCTATCCGATCGTGGGCGCGCTCATCAGCGAGACCGGCGTGCGCCCCGCGCCTTTCAAGACGAGCGATTGGTTCGAGGGCGCGCTCGCGTGGAGCTCCGGCTATGGATTCGGCGTCGGGTGGGTGGTCGCGCCGCTCGTCGTATTCACGACGCTCGTCCTCGCGGTGACCGCGCTCAAAACATTCGTCTCGGCGATCGCAAAGCGTGACGCATGGACACCGAGCGAGCACGCGCACGGAGCGATGATCGTGGCCTCGGTCGCGCTGGTCTCTTTCCATTCGACGTGTGATGCGAACGCTGCTGCGGCCAATGTCATCCCTACCGCGTTGGCGATGGGGGTCGTCGCTTGGCTGGGGCGATCATGGTCTCGTTTCGGTCGAGAGGTCGCTACCGCCGTCGCGATCGCATCGCTCGTGAGCCTCGCGTGGCATGGGCGTTGGTGGGCGCAGACGGGTCGCGTGATCCTCACGGCGCAAGAGCTCGCAGCGGTGCTCAAGCTGCCCGACCGAGAGCTCGCGACAGCCGCGGAGATCGATCCGAAGGTCGGCGCGGATGTCGGCTCGCGGCTCGTGGTCGCTCAAGCGAAGACGCGCGAGAAGACGATCGGTCCTGGGTCGATGGTCGCGTTCACCGGAGACGTGAGCGCGTACCCGCTGTGGAACTTCCACTACGAGAACCGAGTAGTTTACGTCCCTGCAGGGCCAGATCTTGCCGCGCGCATGAACGCTTCGAACGCGACATGGGTCTACACGAGCGGCGCCGAGCGCGACGAACTCATCTCGCATGGCTTCGTGGAGCTCGGACCGCTCGTCACCGGCGACGACAACGTAGTCTTGCGGCGCGCAGAGTGGTGAACGTGTATCGTGCACGCATGCGCGCTAGGTCTTTCTTGATCGTCTCGCTGTCCCTGCTCGCGTGTGAAGAGCCGCCGCCGATGCCGCCCGACGCCCCCGCTCCGGAGCTCCATCGCGCGACCGGCGCCGATCTGCCGCCGACACGAATCCCCCCTTGCTACACGAACTCAGTCGAGGACGGCGGGACGCCGCCCGAGCGCATCAAAGGCGTCAGTCTGACGGCAGCCGACGTACAGGGCTGCGTCGACGAATCGAAGGCCGCGGGAGAAGCACCCAACGGCGCGACCACCTTCCTCGTCTCGGTGAGCATCGACGATCGCGTGTCTTCCATCGAGGTGTTGGACAGCTGCGGCATCTCGGGGCACTCCATCCTCTGCTTCGCGCAGGCCTTCCAGCACGCGCACGTGGATGCGCAAGCGAGCATGAAGCGCGGCACTCTGCAGATCACGTTCGGCGAAGGCCGCCACGAGCTGCGTTCGGCGAGCTCCGGTGTCGGCTTCACCACGATCAAGGACTTCACGGTGCGTGCCACAGACACCTTCGGTCGATCGCGCCCCGCGCTCGATGCGTGCTCTCGCGCCGCCTCTTTGAAGGGAAAGTTCGAGCCTACGTCGGCGCAGTTCTCTTTGCTCCTCGAGCCCGACGGAAAAGTTCGCGAGGTTCAGGTGGACCCTTTCGTCGGAAATCAGCCGCTCTTGGCGTGCGCCGCAGAGGTGTTGCAGAAGCTCGAGCTCCCGCCTCCGCCGAAAGGCGCAGAGACGTTGCGCGAGCACCTGTCGTTCGAACCTCCGCCCTGACGAGCGCTCAGAGCGAGTAGCGCGGGAGCTGTTCGGGCAGCAGCGGCTGCGCGAGACGTTCGGCGAGTCTCTCATCGGCGATCGCGAGCGCCGTCGCGCGATCAGGCGCTCCCTCCACCGAGATCTCTACACCTCGTGAGATCATCGCAGGAGCACCGAAGACGAGACCCTCGTAGAGCGCGTGACCGAAGATGATCGCGAGGCCACCCATGACCACGATGCCTCCCTCGTCGACGAGCGCGAGCGCGTCGTGCTCTCGTGTGCGCGCGTTTGGGAGCTTGTCGATCGTGCCGTCCGAAGTGAAAGTGCCGCCGCGCGCGACCCACGCCGAGATCACCTGGTGCTGCCGCGCATGGAGCGCCGCCTTGCTGCGCGGGAACGTCGCCCACACGAGCGCGTTCAAGTAGTCATGCCACGAGCCCCGCCGCGTAGGGATCTCGCCTTTCGCGATGCGTGCATCATACAAGTCTTCCGGCCGACGACGCAGAGGCTTCCCTTTCGGCGTGACCTGCTCCTTGAAGTGCACGCGCACGTCCTTGGGCAGCAGCGCGTCGTACTCCGCGATCTCAGGCCAATCGGCCCGGTCCGCGAAGAGGCGAGCGCTATCGGCGATCGGCCAGAAGCGATCGTCCCTCGCGAAGAAGGCGCCATCGAACCGCGCGCGTGGCGAGTCACCTCGAACAAGTCGCAACACGCTCGAAGTTCTAGCGCAACTAGCGCCTGTCCGGTTGGACTCCACGGCGCGTCCCTTGGAGACACGTGCCGCCTTAGCTCAGTGGTAGAGCAACAGTTTCGTAAACCGTAGGTCTCGAGTTCAAGTCTCGAAGGCGGCTCCACTTGGCCCAATGGCGGTGTACCCTCCTTGGGTCAGGCGGCATGGACTCTCACTCGCCCCGCTTTCGTGGATTCCCGTTTCCCGATGGGGTCGTCGTGCTCGATCTGTTCACGGGCGAAGCGGTGTTTGTTCCTGTGAACGGCTCCGCATCCTCCTCGATGCCTGCCACTCGGGGCGCTTCAGCCAGGAACTGGTCGCGCAGAACGGGGCTCTTGCGGACAGGCTCATGCGCGACGGGCGTGCGGGAGCGCTCGTTTTGGCGGCGGCCAAAGGTCGACAGTCTGCGTACGAAGGAGAGGTGCGAGTCCGACCCGAACTCGACGGCGCCTATAGCGGGCAAGCCCAATCCTCATGGGCTCTTCACCGGCGCGATACTCGACGCGCTCGCCGACCGCGCGACCGATCGCGACCACGACGGCAACGTCCAGATGTCCGAGCTGATCGACGCGACCATTACCCGCGTGACCGACTTGACGAAAGGAAAACAGACACCGTGGGTGGTGCGCCGAGAAGCGTTTGGGGACTCCGTCGTGACGATCGCCGCGAAGTGACGCGGGTACCACGAGGGAGCGATGGACTTGCGGTGCGCGCTCCCTCAATAATGGCGCCGTGACCCAAGGCCTGCCGCTCGCGGCGCACGCGACATACCTCATCGTGTCGGTTCGGCACGCTCTAGTGACGAACGGCGCGTGGACAGGAGCAGCAGCGCTCGAGCGCAAGCCGCCTCCAGTCGCACGCCGCCATGTTGTCGGTCCAGCCGCAGCAGTCCCAGGCAGGCGCGGTATCCTTGTTCTGGATGAGGCCGGGCGGTGAGTATTCGCCGGATCACTTCGGCGCAAGCCCCGCCGTGTTTTTCCCCCCAGCGGATCAGGCGGCCCGG
>JANYHY010000067.1 GCA_025362165.1 Myxococcales bacterium
GTGATCGCATACGTGGGCGCATGCGCCGGCGACACCCTCGGCTTCGAGAAGATGATCGGCCCGCTGATCTTCGGTCTCACGGCGAAGGTCGTGCCCGTGCGCCTCACCAAGAAATCGCTCCTGACGAGCGAGGCGAAGGCAAAGCTGCAGGACGCGGACATCGTCTTCTTCACGGGCGGAGACGTGCACGCCGGCATGCAAGTGATCAACGACCGAGGGCTCGCGCCCTTCTTCAGAGAGATCAACGTACGAGGCAAGCTGATGGAGGGAGTCTCTGCGGGCTCGATCTTGTTGGGCGAGCGGTGGGTCGTCTTTCCAGACGCAGGGCACGCTGGTGAGCCAAAGGTGTTCGATTGTCTTGGCGTCGTTCCACACTCGTTCGACGCGCACGACGAGAATGATTGGGAGGAGCTGCACGTGCTCGCGAAGCTTCTGCCCAAGAGACCAGACGACTGGGTGTGTGGTCTCGTCTCGGGGACGTGCGCAGTCTACGATGATGGCGAGCTCACCGCGCGGGGCGGCGCGCTCCATCGCTTCGCCACTGGAACCAGCAAGAAGCTGCCGGATCTCACGCCTTAGTCAGAGCGTCTTCCGCTGCGGCGCGCTCGGCGGCCTTCTTCGACGGACCCTCGCCGCTGCCCAACACACGCTCGCCGATCACGACCTCGACCGCGAACGTCGGTGCGTGAGAAGGACCAGAGCTCTCGGTCACGCGATACGTGGGTGTCCCCTCCGAGCGCGCTTGCATCATCTCTTGGAGCACGCCCTTGGGATCGCGACCGCCTGTCTCACGCGCGACGGCGAGCGCCTCCTCCACGATGTCTCTGACCAAGAGCCTCGCGGCTTCGAGGCCACGCGCTTCATAGACCGCGGCGACGACGGCTTCCACGGCGTCTGCGAGCACGTTCGTGTGCTCGCGCTCCGGACCTGCGCGCGCGCCTTTGCCGAGCGCGAGCGACGCGCCAAGCTCCATCTTCTTCGCCCACGCAGCGAGCGCGACGGCGTTGACCGCCGAGCTTCGCATGCGAGAGAGGGCACCCTCGTCCGCGTGTGGATCGCTCTGCACCACGAGCTCGCTCGTGCAGAGTCCGAGCACCGCGTCACCCAAGAACTCGAGGCGTTGGTTGTGTGGAGCACCGGTCTCGTGCGCGAAGCTCGGGTGCGTGAGCGCCTCCTCGAGACGCGGGATCGCGCCCTCTCCAACGATCGCCGCGAGGCGCGCCTGAAACGCGAGACGATCGTCAGCGAGACTCAACGCGCGAGCTCGTCGCAGCGCTCTGCTAGCGCCAGGTCGAGCTCCGTGATGCCGCCAGCGTCGTGCGTGGTCCAGAGGACGTCCGCGCGCCCCCACCCGATCGTGAGGTCTGGGTGATGGTCGCGTTTCTCCGCTTCGAACCCCACGCGCACCGCGAACGCCATCGACCCGCCGAAGTCAGGGAAAGCGAAGCGCTTGGTCAACCCCTCGCCCGCTCGCGTCCACCCAACCCGCGCGGCTATCCAGGCGTCGATGGTTGATGAATCAAGCTTCTGCGGTCGGCCCATGCACACAACAGGCTACCCGTTTGGCCTCTCTTCGGGAACCCGCTGAGGGCGTCGCTGTCTGCTCAGGAAATGCCCCGCTTCGTCCCCGTCACTTCCACACGCTATGCTGGTCGGCCCATGGGCCTGGTTGCTTGCCCCTTCTGTCGTGAGATGTTCGAGTCGGGTGAGACGAAGGCTTGCCCCGTTTGCGGAATGAACCTCGTGGCCTTCGAGGCGCTCCCTCCGTCGCACGACGCAGTCGGCGAGGACATTCCGGTAGAGCCGCACCATGAGGTGCTCCCATGGAAGATGATCGGTCGCAACCGCCTCGCGCTGCCGCTGGTGGCGCTCCTAGGGTTGCTGATGTTCTTTCAACCGTGGGTTCACGTCACTCTCCCCGAGACGATGGACCTCAACGGCTTTGACATGGCGCGTCGGCTGGGCTGGTCGTGGAGCGCGGGGTGCGCTTGGGTGGTCTTGGTCCCGACGGTGCTGAGCCGCCGCACGATATGGCAACTGCGTGGCGCGCGCGTGGCTGCTGCGTTCTTGAGCGCAGTCCCTGCGGTGACCACGCTGATCCTCTTGGCGAAACCTCCGCACAGCGGCCTCATCCCCGTGCAGTTCGAGTACGGCTTCGGTTTGTTCGCGACCATGATCCTTTCGATCGCCGCCGTCGTGCTCTCGATCGGCCTGGGCGGAAAGATCGAAGACATCAAGGTCGCGCGCGGCACGTCCAAGGGTGAGCTGCTCCACTAAAGCGTAACTCCTGGCATGCGAGCCATTTGTAGGCCATTCTTACGGCCATGCCGGGGGGTGGACGCGCGCAAAGAAAGATCGAGCGCGAGGAGAGCACTCCCTCGTCGCGAGAGGGCGAGCTCTACGATGTCCCCGCCGCGGTCGTCTGCGCGATGTGTGGAGACCCCGACTGCGCAGGTTGCTCCGAGGAGCGCTCGCGCTCGGGCGTCATCGCGATCATCGCGTGGGAGCGTGAAGGCAGCATGCTCGGCAGAGTTTGGTCCACGGCACATGCCGCTACGATCAACTCCGAGGCGTTCTTCGAAAACCTCCCTGACGGTCCCGTCACGCCGGCCCTTCGCTTCGCGGCGATCAGCGAGCTCTTGGCGGCGAGCACGCTCTCATTGGTGATGCTCGCGATGTTCAGCGCGGTCGCTCCGCTCTGGCTGCGCGACGTCATGCTGGATCCCGCCGCGCGCGACACGGCGCTGCGCGTGGCGATCCTCGCGGTGCCTGGCCTCGCGATGATGCTAGTGGCGGCGCACGCGGCTCACGGCTACGCGCTCGATGTCGGCGCGCGTCGCTCCGGCGCTCAGTCGCAGCCATCACGCGCGCTGCGCTTCGGCCTTTACGCAGCGGGCTGGGACGTCGTGCTCGGGCCGATCGGCTTTTTCGTGCTGCTCGCCAAGCAAGGCTTCGGCGCCGCGTTTCGACTCGGATCGATCGGCGTGGGCTTGCCGACGCGCAGCTCGCTCGCGTTCTTGCGCGGCGCCTACAAGCTGCAACACGAAGCCGCGAAGCCTGCGCTGAACACGTCGTACCTCGCCGCGATCTTGGCGACGCTGGTGTGCGCGTTCGTGATCACCTCGGCCGTCGTGGTCGCGATCATCCTCTAACGAAACTCTCTAGCGAAACAAGAGGTCGCTCGGCGCGTCCGCGTGACAACTGCCGCAGGACTCGCGCGCGCTGGCGTTCGTCTTGTCGTCGAGCACGACGCCGGTCTCGTCTTGCGCGTACCAGCTCCAACCGTTCGGCTCACGCTTCATCACGTAGGTCGGGCCCGCCCTTCCCGTCGCGCGCTCACGATGCTCTTCGACGAACAACGATGACGTCTCGTCGCTCAGCACCTCTCCATCGAAGCGACCAAGGCCATGCTGCGAAGGCGACGCGCTCATCACCTTAGTCAAATGCGCGCGGTAGTCCTTCGGGAGGACCGCCAACGTGCGCACAGGCGCGCCCGCGTCCATTGGCGCGTTCACAGCCGAGTGACCATCGTGCGAGAAGCCGACACCCGCGCCTGGATGCGACGCGCACCCCGCGCAGATCACCAAAAGCGCCGCCCGCTTCAGCTCCACGTCGGCCCGCGTCCGCCGCTCAAAAGTGGACGCCAGCCTCGAACGCCATCGTCCATTGACGGATGTCTTGCAAGCGGTCGTCGTCGTCGTGCGGCGAGGTGAGATCGATGATGAACTGTCCCGCGAGGTACAAGAACTCGTAGCGGTAGTTCAACCCGATGATGCCGCGATTGCGCTGCGTGCGGACCTTCTGGAACACGAAGTTGTTGTTGAAGTCGGAGTTCGCGGGCGCCCCATTCGAGTAGTGGTTCGAGCAGTCAGGCGAGCCAGTATCTTTGTTCGGTCCCGTGTAGCCGCACTGCTTGAGCGGATCGACGTTCGGCGTCGAGTCGATGATCGTCGAGTCTCCGAAGATCCAGAGCCGCTGGTAGCCGACGTACGGAGTGAGCTGTGAGCTGTCGGCGATGGCGATGCGCTTGCTGATCTGCACGTCCAACCCGACCGTGGTGAGCGTGAACTTGCTCGTGCCCGCGAGCGTACGCACTCCGCCGCCAACGGCGACGTCTGGGAGAATGCCGAGCACGCCAGTTCGGAAGCCCTCGAGCGGTGCCCAGCGAACGTCCGCGCCGACCACCCAAAGCGTGGTGTTCGCCATGTAGCCGAGCGCGCCGGCGAGCTCGAAGCCGAGCGGCAAGCCCTTGCGCGCCTTGAGAGAGTAGAGCTGCAGCGTCGAGTCAGGGCTGTTGTTCGTGGTGCCGAACGCTTTGGTGTTCGGATCTTTCGCGCCTTGGGTGCCTTGGTGCCAGTATTGGATCGCTTGACCCGAGTCTTTGTCCGTCGCCGTCGCGTCCGCGTTGATCTTCGTGTACGCCGCTTCGAACGTCAGCGCGAAGCCGCCGATACCCGTCGTGCGCGCGGGGTGCAGCGCGGTCGGTGCCATGGCGAAGCCGAGCTCGCTGATGAGGTTCGCGAACGCGGCGTTGTGCGGCCTGCACAAGAACGAGTTCGGGTTCTTGCCGTTGATCGTGAACGACGACTCAGGGTTTGCTGCGACCTCTTGGCACGAGTTGGTGCCTGTCGGGAACGGGCCGTTTGGCTGGACGACGAGCCTCTCGGTCACCGGGTCCATGTTGTCGGCGAGAGCATCCCCGGCCCCCCCGACCACCAAAGCGGCCGAGCCAATCCCAAGCGTGATCGCGAAGACCGTTCGAAGCAATCGCATCCGATCCGCGAGCCTACGTTTGGCGCATAATCCCCGTCAAGGTAAGCGTTAGCCGATGACGTCTCGCCTGCGAGCCCCGAAGCCCCCGCGCCCGTTTCACATTGTGCTCGTAGAGCCTGAAATCCCGCCCAATACGGGCAACATCGCCCGTCTGGCGGCCGCGACGGGGTCAGCTCTTCATTTGGTCGGGAGGTTGGGATTTCGCATCGATGACCACGCCGTTCGGCGAGCCGGCCTCGATTATTGGCACCTGGTCGACCTGTCCGTGCACGTGGACTTCGCTCAGTTCGAGCACGCTTGGCAGAAGCTAGAACCGGAGGGCAAGTTGTTCTTGTTCACCGCGCACGCTTCGAAGAGCTACTTGGAGGCTGACTTTCGGCCTGGCGATGCCCTCGTGTTCGGCAGAGAGAGCGTCGGTCTCTCTGCAGAGCTCGTCGCGAAGTATCCCGATCGTGCGGTGGCGATCCCGACGGTCGGCGCTGTGAGGTCTCTCAACTTGGCGAACGCCGCGAGCATCGCGCTCTATGAGGCGCTCCGTCGCGCAGGCCTGCTCACGGACAGCAAGCTCGAGCCCGATGCGTGATCGATCACTCGAACGCGCTGATCCCGGTGATGTCTTGGCCGAGGATCAGCGTGTGAACGTCGTGCGTGCCCTCGTAGGTGTAGACGGTCTCGAGGTTCGTGAGGTGTCGCATGATCGGATATTCGAGCGTGATGCCATTGCCGCCGAGGATGTCGCGGCACATTCGCGAAGCCTCGAGCGCCATGCGCACGTTGTTCCGCTTGATCATCGACACGTGCTGCGGGCGCAGCTTCTTCTCTTCCTTCAGTCGGCTCACCTCGAGCGCCATGAGCTGCGCGCACGAGATCTGCGTGAGCATCTCTGCGAGCTTCTGTTGGACGAGCTGGTGGGCGGCGATCGGTTTACCTGCAAACTGCACGCGATTTTTGGCGTAATCCACGGCGCAATCGAAGCACGCGCTCGCGGCGCCGATGACGCCCCACGCGATGCCGAAGCGCGCGCTCGTCAAGCACGACAGCGGGCCCTTCATGCCTTTGACGTTCGGGAGGATCGCGTCCTTGGGCACGCGCACCTCCTCCATGATGAGCTCGCTCGTCACGCTCGCGCGCAGGCTCATCTTCTTGTGGATGGGTCGCGCCTCGAAGCCCTTCTTGTCCGTGGGGACGAGGAACCCGTGCACAACGCCGTCTAGTCCGCCGACCTTCGCCCAGACGAGCGCCACCTGCGCGAGGTTGCCGTTGGTGATCCAGCGTTTGGTGCCGGTGATGACCCAGCTGTCGCCGTCGTCGATCGCGACGGTGCGCATGATGCCGGGGTTGCTGCCCGCGTCGGGCTCGGTGAGTCCGAAGCAGCCGATGACCTCGCCTTTGGCCATCTTCGGGAGGTAGCGCTCTTTCTGTTGTTCGGAGCCGAACGCCCATATTGGGTACATGACGAGGCTGCCTTGCACGCTCGCGAACGAGCGGATGCCGGAGTCACCGCGCTCGAGCTCCTGCATCGCGATGCCGTAACCCACCTCGCTCAAACCGGCGCACCCATATCCATGTAGATTACAACCGAGCAGCCCGAGCTCGGCGATCTCGCCGATCAGGTCGGTGGGGAAGGTGCCCTTCTCGAAGTGGTCGCTGATGACGGGCATCACGCGCGCGTCTACGAAGGAGCGAACGCTGCGCTGAACCTCTCGCTCTTCGGGGGTGAGGTGTCGGTCGAGCTCGAAGAAGTCGGGCATGGTCGGCACCGATTACCACTGTCCTTCGCGGCTAGCGAGTGACGGTGATGGAGGGCTCGGCGCTCATGAAGTCGGCTCGGATCGTGGCGTGGTCGCCCTCGCGGAGCGTGACGCGCTTGCCCGCGGACTCGCCTGTCGCCTCGAAGAAGAAGCGCACGTCGTGCTCACCGGGATCGATCGCGAGCTCTTTGACGGGGCAGCTCGCCCACGCGCCGCTGTCGACGCGCACCTTCGTGCCGACATCTCCGTAGAGCGCCAAGCGCGCTTGCTTGGGCGCTTGAGCGGAGCTCGCGACGGACGGCGACGCGGCGGAGCGAATCGCGGTCGGTCGCGGCGACTCGCTCCCCACACTCGGGAGGGGCGCGATGATCGTGGCGAGCGCGAGCGGCCCTGTGCTCGACGCAGGACGCACGGACGGATGGGCGTCGTCTTGTCGCGCGACATACGCCACCACCGTCGAGAGCGCGAGGATCGCCGCGGCGGGCCCCACCCATCGCGCTCGACTCGGCGGCAACGCCGCGATCTCCACTTTGACTTTCGGCTTGTCCACTGGCGTCTCGATCGGGCGCGTCGCGAGCGTCTCGATCGGCGCGTCCTCGGGCGGCGGCGGAGAAGATTTCGACGCGAGCTTGCGCGTGCTCGGTCCCGCGTCGTCTGGAGGCTCGCTCCAGCTCTTGGCCTCTTCACGCACGGCGAACGTCTTCGTCTGCAAGTCCGCCGAGCTGATCGGGCGCTGTTTTCCCGTGTCTCCAGCGTCTTGCTCGCGTTCGCGATCGCTCGCCTCTCTCTCTCGCAAGACACGCACGCGCTCGCCGAGCGAACGCGCGAGATCGCCCGTGTCGCTCCCCGTGAGGAATCTCCGCAAGGCGCGCCCGAGCTCTTCGGCTTGCTGCGGCCGCGCGCCCGGATCGAGCGCGAGCGCGCGACCGATCACGTCGTCGATCGGGACAAGCCGGGGATCGGCATCGCTCGCTCTCGGGTGAGTCGCCGCGAGCGCAGCCTCGACGTCTTCGATCTTCTTGCGTCGGAACGCCGCCTTCCCAGACCAAGCCTCCAACAAGAGCGCGCCCACCGCGAACACATCTGCCGCGGGACCGATCGGATCGCCGCGCATTTGTTCCGGCGGCATGTGACCGGGCGAGCCGAAGACGCGCGCGTTGCCCGCTCCGAGATCGAGCACGCGTCCTGCGATGCCAAAATCGATGATCTTCACCTGGCCTTCTTCGTCGATCATCACGTTGCGCGGCGTGATGTCGCGATGAACGACCTGCATCTTGCGGTGCGCGTAGTCGAGCGCGCGGCACACTTCCACGCCGACATACGCGCCCTCGTCTGGTGTGAGCTTCTGGCCCTTGCCGATCAGCTCCGCGAGGCTCGCGCCCTCCACGAGCTCCATGGCGAGGAAGTAGACGCCTTGCTCGACGCCGAGCTCGTACACGGGCACGATGTTCGGGTGACTGAGCGCGACGGTGGTCTTGGCTTCCTCGACGAAGCGGCGCGTGAAGTCGTCGTCGAACGCGAGCTCGTCGCGGATCTGTTTGACGACGAGCTTCTTCTCGAACCCGCCCGCACCTCGCAGGGTGGCGAGCACCACGCGCGCCATTCCGCCGCGCGCCAGCTCGCGCTCGAGGATATATTTGCCGAAGACTCGAGGGTACATGCAACTGAGACTGGCGAAGCCAATCCATTGGTTGTTGTCGTTCGCCGAAGGCGGCGACAAATGGGCGCGCCTGAATCGTAGCAGCACTCGCCTGCTAGGGGCTCTTTTGTGGGTGATCGCGTGCTCGCGCGGCGACGTGGTCACGCGATCGGTGACAAGTCATCTGTCGTCTCGGTGTGCGCTCCCAAAGGGCAACGACGGGTTCGGGACGTTCCGCGCGGAAGGCGATTTTCAAAGCTCGGGCAAAGACGAGCTCCTCGTCAGCAAGGTCGGCGCGACGCTCGCGCAGATGCCAGAGTCGTCGCGCGCGCTGGTGACGTCCGTCGTCGACGCGAACGGCGCTTCGTGGTCCGGACTCGCGCCTGTCGCGCCCTACGGAGACGTGGACCTGCTCTTGTGGCCGAGCGGCGATCCGTGCGCGCTCGTGGGCGACACCGGGGCCGTCGATGTCGGATCGCGGACCGCAGGCGTGTTGGACTCGGCGCACCTCCTGTCTGCGGGAGGTTTCCCGGTGAGCTCCGTGCAGCCACAGAGCTTCGTCGCAGATCTCACGCGAGGGACCGTGCGCGCGCTCGCGATCGGTCCGACTACGCCGCGCGCGAACGCGACGATCACGGCATTTTCCAAGGGCGCCGTGCTCGCTGGCGGTTTTCGGAGCGACGACCCGAACGGCGTTCTCGCGAGCGCTGAGATCTACGACACTGCGCTCGGCGACTTCGACGGCAAGCCGATCACGCTCGGCGTCGCGCGCGCCAGACACGGCGCCGTCACTCTCGTGGATGGCAAGACTCTCCTCATTGGTGGCGTCGGCGCGAGCGGCGCTCTCGGCGCGACCGAGCTCGTCGATCCTGTCGAGCGACGCGCGCAGCTCGGCGGGATGCCCATCCTCAAGCCGCGCGTCAACCCGATGGTCGCGCGCCTCGCGAGCGGCGAGGTCTTGGTCGCTGGGGGCTTCGACGCAGGCGCCGTGCAGCTCGTGGAGATCCTCTCCAGCGACGGTAAGCGCGCGCTCGGTGCAGATCTATCTCTGAAGAACGCTCGCACCAAGCAAGCGATGGTGGCGCTCGAGGGAGGCGGCGCGCTCTTCGTGTTCGCGCCAGACCCGACCGACGATCCCGCGACCTTCCAGAACGTCTCGGTCCTCTCGGCGAACAAGACGCTCTCCGATCCGAAAGAACGCGTTCAAGGCGCGCTCACAGATCCGCGCCTCTTTCACGGCGCAGACGGCGCTCCAGTGCTCTGGACGGGAGATCGATGGCTCGTATGGGATCCGTGGCACGAGTCCTTCTCGCCGCTCGCCGAATCCATCGGCGACATCGGTCCAGCGTCACGAGAGCCCGTGTTCTCGCCGGATCCGGGCTTGCTCGCCTGGATCTCGGACGCTGGCGACGTCATCGGTCGTCGCTTCTCCACGCGCGATCCGTTCACGAGTGAACTGCTGCCGCTGCTCTCGAACGACACGACGCACCTCGTTCCTGACTCGCCGTTTTCAGGAGTGTTCTTCGATTCGGACAAGGGGCTCACGCTCGCGCCAGGCACGAGTGCGTTCGTCAGCGACGCGCGGTTCTCGGGCGTCGCGCTCGACGTCGACGCGACCGAAGGCGTGCCCATCGTCGTCCTTCGATCGGACAGCGGCCTCGAGGTGGAGCTCGGTGGAGGCGCGTGTCCGTGGCCCGCCGTCAAGTTGCCAGCGACCTTCCATGTCGAGCTGCGAAACGGCGCGATCAGCTACGGATCAGGCGCGGCGCGGTCGACGTGCGCGTCTCCTCTCGCCACAAGCGACAGGTTCGCGATCGGCTTGCGCGGCGGCCCGGCGAAGGCAAAGAACCTCCGCGTCAGCCGTTAGTCCAGGAACGTCAGCAACAATCCCACCGGTGCGAGGCGGGCGCACGGCCCTGTTTTCGGCTTGGTACGAAGCTAACAAGGTCCGGGTCTGCTGATAGAAAGCTAACAAGCTCCGCAACTCCAATCCATTTGCCCACGATTTCGCCTTGACCGATCGGCAATTGACTAATAAGAAAATAAGCAACGAGATGCCGATCCTCAAGACCGTCCGCACGCTCATCCATTCGGCGACCGACGCCGCGCGCCACGAGCTCGCTAGCCGCATCGAGCCCAAGCGAGAAATCCCTGCAGCTCCCGAGAGCGGGACGCAGCTCGTGGCAGAGGACCCGCGAAACAAAGGGAGCGTCGACTACACGGCGTTCGCGCGATCGATGTGCGAGCCCGCAAAAGACGGCCCGACGGGCAAGCAAGAGCGCGCCGTCACCTACCCGCTCACGTACACGTGGGAGTACCACTCGGAGCGCCCCGATTTGCGCGCGCTCTACGAGAAGAGCAAGGACCTCAACTGGAACGCGCGAACATTCATTGATTGGTCAATCAATGTAGACCCAACGTCGGAGACCATCCCGGACGCGATGAACCCGCTGTTCGGCACCTCCGTGTGGCGCCGCCTCGAGAAGGACGGTCGCATCGGGGAGCTGCGCCGCCACATCGGCAGCTACATGCTCAGCAACTTCATGCACGGCGAGCAAGGCGCGCTCTTGGCTACCGCGCAGATCGTCAACTGCGCGCCCACCGCAGACGCGAAGCTCTACGCTGCCGCGCAAGTGTTCGACGAGGCGCGACACCTAGAAGCGTACGATCGCTACTTGCGAGAGAAGGTGGAGCTCGTCTACCCGGTGAGCCCGAGCCTCAAGCAGCTGCTCGACACTCTCCTCGAGGACTCGCGGTGGGACTTCAAATACCTCGGCATGCAGATCATGGTCGAGGGCGTCGCGCTGGCTGCTTTTGGCCTGATCCATCAATCGGCGGAGGAGCCGCTGATCCGACGCATCACCGAGATGATCATGCAAGACGAGGCGCGACACGTCGCGTTCGGCGTGCTCTCTCTCAAAGACATGTACCAAGAGATGCCCGCGAGCGAGCTGAGAGATCGCGAAGACTTCATCATCGAGTCTTCGCGCTTGCTGCGCGATCGCTTCCTCGGGCAAGAGGTCTGGGAGCGCATGGGCCTGCCGAAGGCCGAGTGCGAAGCCGCCGCGAACGAGAGCGCGATGATGGCGATCTTTCGCCGACTCTTGTTCTCCAAGATCGTCCCCAACACCAAGCGGCTCGGCCTGCTCACGCCGTACGTGCGCCGTGGGTTCGAGGAGCTCGGGGTGATCGAGTTCGAGTCTTTGCCTGCGAGTGCCTG
>JANYHY010000722.1 GCA_025362165.1 Myxococcales bacterium
TCGTCGACGGCGCGCACGCGAAGGCTGAATGCTTCGACTGTCACAAAGGTGAGCCGACCGTCTTCAAAGGCACGTCGAAGACTTGCGCATCTTGCCATCGCCAAGAGGAGCATCAAGCGAACGCGAAGCTCTCGTGGCACGAGGACGTCGGGTCGCGTTGCTTCGACTGTCACACGACGAGCGCCTGGGATCCGCCGGACCCGAGCTACCACGAGGCGCCCCACGACACGGACGCGGGCGCGCCTGATTCCTCGATCGCGGACGCGGCAATCGCTGCGGACGCTGCAGACGCCGCTCCGCCCGTCATCGTCTTGCCTCACCCGACCGTCAGACCGCACCCGACGACCACTCCTTCGACCGTCCCCTCCACCGCGCCGTCGACTGTTCCCACCACCGTGCCCACCGTCAAGCCCGACGTCATCAGCCACCCGAGCCGCCACCACGGCGGAGGCGAAGAGCTCAATCAGTCAACGGACGGCTGACCAACGAGCCTTCGAGGACCTCGCCGTCGACTGTGACATATAGTTTGCCGTCGTTGCGCACGAGCTCCAGCTTGGTGTTGCGATCGACATGACGCTCGATCGCGTCCAACAGTGATGGATCGATTTGCCACACGACGATCTCTTCGACCTTGTGGATCGGGCGTTGCGCGGCTTCTTTTCGCAGGTTTTGGAGATCGGTGTGCGTGAACAACGAGACGCGTCGCGCGGCCTTGGTCGCCTTGTGTAGTCGCTCGGCGGAGGGCGCGCCCACGTCGATCCACGCGAGCAGCACACCCGTCAAGTCGTGCACTGCGATCGGCGGCTCGTCCGTGGACGAGAGCCCGCCCTTGCTGAACGCGATCCCCTCCTCGTACGAGAGGCAGTACGCCAACAGGCGCGTGAGCAAGTACCGCACGCTCTCGGACGGGTGACGCGCGACGCGGAGATCGAGCGACTCGTACACGGAGCGGTCCACGTCCGAGAGCGTGATCTCGAAGTGGTGAATCGTCGCCGTGAGCGTCATCGCGACACGCAACCCTATCTGAGATATTCGTGGAGCATGAAGGTCGTTCGCGGCTTGCTCATCTTGGTCGCGCTGTTGAGCGTGTGGATGACCTGGGACAACGTGCTCTCCGATGACGTGCCGAGCCAAGCGCTCGCGCAATTGGCCGCATGCACAGTGAAGAAGTGCTCCGATCAACACGGCATGACGCGAATGTCCAAGACGCCGATAGGCCAGTCATTCGAGTACACGTGGAGCACTGGCACTGTGAACGTCACGTGTCGGCGCGAGTACTTCTTCGTCGGAACTCGTCTATGCAAGGTAGATGCGCCCTAAGCACTTTCTCGCCGTCGCTCTGATCGCAGCCTGCAATGGCGGCCCGAAGGGGCCCGTGGTCGTCGCGCCTCCGCCAGTGGACGTGCCACAAGAGCAGCGCCTCTCCACCATTCGCGTAGAGACGACGCCAGACACTGACGTCAAGAAGGCCTACGCAGAGGCGATCACCGAGTCTGCGCTTCCGGATGATCTCGCCGATAGCGTCGACTCGACCTCGCAAGGCTCGGGGTTCTTCTTGAAGGCGAACGGCAAGCTCTATGTGGTGACCAATCATCACGTCGTGGGCGGATCGCAGAAGGCGAAGATCCGCTTCGACGAGCACACGGTGATCGAGGACGCTGACGTCGTTTATGCAGACGATCACTTCGACGTGGCGGTGATCGCCGTGCCAGAGGGTCCTGCGCAGACGCTCGCGCACGTGGTCTCGCTCACGCAAACACCCGCTGGAGCCGGCGAGCAAGTGGAGGCCTCGGGATGGCCTGGGGTCGGAGACGCGCTCTCTTACAGGCTCACCGCGGGGACGATCTCGGACGCGAATTTCCTCGTGCCCGGCGAGAGCAAGAAGGACACGTACGTCCAACACACTGCGGTGATCGACCCTGGAAACAGCGGCGGGCCGCTGTTCCGCAAGAAGACGCTCGAGGTGCTCGGCATCAACACGCTCTCCTTCACGGACAACCACGATCTGTACGTCGCAGTGCCTAGCGCCATCGTGCAGACCGTGTTGGATCGTGCGGGCGCGGCCGACAAGATGTCGCACGACTCGGCGCTTCGACGCGTGGCGCTCGTGTCCACCTGCCGAGATCTCATCCAGGAGATCAGCAACACGGGTGACCCGCCGAAGGAGACCATCGACATCCTCTCGGACGCGATCGCCGCTCCGCTCGGCGTCGTCAATTGGGAGGCGCGACACGTCAAGAGATCGCACGAGGACAAACCGCGCGTCGACGCGGAGGCGTTGAAGGACCTCGAGGACGAGGCGAAGGGCGGAGACGTCATCGAGTACCTGCGGCCGTACGCGATGAACGAGCTCTACGAGGATGTCCGAAAGCTAGGCGCGCCGAAACCGGACGGCTGCGAGCAAGGCATCGTGCAGAAGGATCTCGACGACCTGACCGAACGCGGCTTCGTGCGTTGTCGCGTGGACTTCGCCGGCGGCAAATCGTTCCGCACGCTCAAATGGCGGCTAGAACAAGGCCATTGGCGCTTGATGTCGTTTGACGCTCCGTAGGGTCCCTACAGCGTCGGCAGCGTCGCCATGTAAGCGCGGATCAAATCCGTCAGCTCTTTGCGCTTGCCTGCGGGCAATGCTCCCGCGAACGCGAACTGCACGGCGCCAGCTTTGTCGTACATGACGACGTTGCTCTGCGCCTTCGTGAAGCCAAGCGTGGCGCGCGCGCTATCGGTGAAATCTGAATAGAGGATCATCCCCACTTTGTTCGACCACTTCTGGATCTCGTTCTTCGCCATGCCGCGCGCGGGCCAGTAGTTGTATGGCGTGAGATCCACGATGATGATCTGGAGGACTCGCTTGCGGTAGCCGATCGACTTGTCGAGCGCGTCGAGCTGTTCCTTCAACGCTTGATTCTGATAGCCGTCGTCCTTGTCTTCGTAGATCGCGATGAGGGGGATTGTGGTCTTGGCGAGATCGAGCTCGCGGTCCCAGCCATCCGTCAACTTGATGGCGGGCCGCGCCGAAGCGACGTTCGGTAAGGCGAGCGCGCGACCAGCAAAAACCAGGGCGATCGCGACCGCCGCACTAGCTCCCAAGCGACCCGTCTTCACGACGAGTTAATTATCATCGACCGAGAGCGTGCGCTATCGGCACTGGCCCGACACGCAGGTCGTGCTGCCAGGACATTGGTAGTCGTGATGGCAGCCAGGCACACACGCGCCTTGACTGCAGATGAGCCCGCTCCCGTCGCTTCCGGGATTGCAGTCGCCGTCGGACGAGCAGCTCTTCTTTGGAGGCGCGCCCGCGTCGTTCTGTTGAGGAGGAGGAGGCGGCGCCCCGTTGCAAACACCGAGCGGTGTCGCGCTCGAGACCTGCGTGACATGGATCTTGGCGCGGTCGCTCCAGCCGAGGTCTGCAGAGCCGAACAACGCTTTACCCACGAGCGGTGACGCATCGAGGATCGGCTTGCCCGCGGCGGTCTCCACGCACTGATCGGGTCCGTAGTCTGCGGCTTGTACGACGACGCACTTGCCGTTCGCCTCGACCTTCAAGTGCGCGCCGCACCCGTAGCGTTGCTTGCTGGCCGCGTAGTACCAGCTGCCTGATTGACTCGCGCCTCCACACGAGAGCGGCTGCGGCTCGCTCGGCCCGCCGAACGTCGTGAGGTAGTAGTTGCCATCGCTCGGGATGCTGCTCGACGCCTGACCGTGACATCCGTGCAATGCCTCCGGAGTCTGAGACTGATCGTCGACAGGAGCGGTGGAGCTGCAAGCGACGAAGACGGCGACGGGACCCAGCGCGATGAGGATTCGATTCACGCGCGGGACATCAGCAAGCGATGTGCCGCCACGCGGAGGCTATTTTTAGCTGGTATTGGCGACCTGGTGAGTCGCGCTCGCGCGCGATCGGTCACGCGAATGCTCACCCTCGCGAGCCGTCGCGATCAGCGGACCTCGTGCTTGGTCGCATCCGGTTCGTAGAAGCGAGCCACGCCCACGCCTTCTTCTTCGAGCGTCGCGCGGTCCGCCTTCGTCAGCTTTCCGAACGGCTCGAGCGTCACGGTCGCGGTCGCCTTCTTGCGCTCGATCGTCCACGTCCCGACCACACGACCGTCGATCAAGAACGTCGCGCGCACGCGTAGGTTCTTCGTCACCACTTTGCCGCGATGCTCGTCGTCGATGAACCGCGTGCGATCCGCGTGCGCCAATACGAAGTTGTCGAACTCGGGAAGAAATCGCGCTGGCGCTTCCGTGTCTTCATCGGGTCGCAACCCTTTCGGGAGATCGAAGAGCTCTCGCTTCTTCTCACTCTCGAACACGACGAGCTTGGAACGCATCGCGTCGAAGGTGGCTTGGAGTTTGTCCAGGCCCGACCACGACTGCATGTCCGCGACGCTCGCTGGACCGAACGCTCCGAGATATCGCATGACGAGCGCTTCGAGATCGAGCGGCGCGAATTTCCAATCGACGAGCGCGAAATCCGCGGCACCTGGGAAAGCCCAGAGCGCGTCCGTCGGGACCATGACGAGCTGCAAGTTCAGCCTCGCGGCGTACGCGAGCGCGCGAATGTCCGCCTTCGGCCACTTGGTCGCGAGGTGAACGCGCATCTCGTCGAACGTGTGCGTGCCTTCACCAAACCACGCCACCGCTTCCGCCAACAGCGTGGGGAGATCGATCGCGCCGAGTCGATCACGCAAGACGGTCTTCAGTCCTCGGTCGAGCGCGGGCTGGATGGCTCCGCGCAGACGAAGGAAATCCTTCTTGGTCATCAAGTGGAGCGTCCCTCGCATCAGAGTCGCGCGAATGACTGTGCGCTCGCGGAGCGCGTTCACGAGGTCCGCCCGCGTGAAATCCTGTAGTCGAGACCACAGGCCGAGGAACGGCGGCTTGGCCTCTTGCGCTTGCATGCCTGCGAGCCGATCGATCGCGTCGGTCACGCTCGCCTTGTGGCGCGACAACAACATCTGGCGCGCCAAAGTCGCTCGACCGAGCGCGCGTCGCGAGATCTTCACGGCGCCATCTTGAGGTGCTTGCGATCGATGAGCGTGCGCTGGCTGCCCTCGATTTCAGGCGTCTTCATGACGTCGCCCTCCACGGCGTGGATGGGTCCAGTCCAGTTGGCGAAGTCCTCCGGCAGCGGCCCAGGCAAGCTCGGCTGCAGAGTCTTCTCGAGCAATTGGAAGTCATGGCGCACCTCAAGATCGAGCGGCAGGTTCTTCTTCGGACCGTCCGCCTTGAACCACGCGCGTGCATTCTGCACGTTCTTGATCAGCACCCAGTGTTGAGGGTCCACCTTCGCCGCGGTGGAGAAGTGGTCCATCATGCCGTCGAGATCGCCGCACGCCTTCGCGATGCACGCGAGGTGATTGTAGGCGAGACCTGGGCACGGATATCCGAGCGCCAGCGCCTTCTCGACATGCTCCTTGGCGCCTTCGAAGTCTCCCTCGTCATAGAGCGCGGCGCCGAGATCGAGGTGAGCGGCGTGGTAGTCGGGGAGTCGAGCCAAGATCTCGCGGTACTCACGCGAGCCATCCTTGTGCATGGTGCGCAGTCCGCTGTTGGAGGCGAACCACTCGTTCATCACGCGCATGTCCTCGTCGTTCGCGTCGAACGGAGTCTTGAGCTCTTGGAAGTCTCCCGTGAAATACACGTCTCGATCGAGCCAGCCGCCCGCCTCCGCGTCGTGGAAGTCCTGCGTTCCTGGGTAGATCGACAAACACGAGAACACGTACTCGTGCGGCTTGGCGCGCTGCAAGAAGTCGAGCGTCTCCTTGAACGACTGCTGATCATCTCCGCGATTGCCGAGCATCATGTAGTAGCGGACCTTGATGCCGACCTCCTTCGCGAGCGAGGTGGACTCCAAGATCTCGTCGGTGGAGATCTTCTTTTGGATGAGATCCAACACGCGCTGACTGCCGCTCTCCACGCCGAGCGAGAGCCGCTGGCAACCCGCGAGGCGCATCTCGGTGAGCAACTCGCGCGAGAGCAGATCGACGCGCGTGTCGCAGCTCCAGAAGAACGAGAGCTTGCGCGCGCGTATCGCTCGACACAGCTCGATCACTCTCTTCTTGTTGGTCGTGAAGGTGTCGTCCTTGATCTGGATCATCTTCACGGGCACATGGGCGAGCGCGCGCTCGATAGCGTCTAGTACGTAGTCGATCGAGTTGGAGCGGAAGCCCCGGCCCCACGACGTCTCCGCGCCGCAGAACGTGCAGCTCCACGGGCAGCCTCGCGAGGTCATCAAGATGTGCGTCGGGAAATATCTCTGCGGGCACGCGAGCTGATCCAGATCGTCGATGTTCTTTCGCTTCGGTCCGAGCGCGACACCGCCGTCCGCATCGCGCCATGCAGATCCAGTCACGCCAGTCAGCGGCTCGCCCCGAGATGCACGATCGACGAGCTCGAGGAACGTGACGTCGCTCTCGCCGATGCACACCGAGTCGATGGCGCGGCAATGCTCGAGGATCTCTTTGTACAAGGGCGTCGCGTGCGGACCACCGACGATCACCCTGGATTTTGGGATGATCCGCTTGATCTCGTCGGCGAGCATGAGCACGCCGCGACGATTGGCGGTCCAGCAGCTCATGCCGTACACGTCCGCGTCGAGCGCGGTCACGATCTCACGCACGCGACTCCACGGATACGAAGAGAGGTTGAGCACCTTCACCTCGTGACCTGCGCGGAGAGTCTGCGCCCCGAGCGCGAAGAGGCCATACGGCGTCTGATGAAAATCCGCGTCGAGATCGCCGTCGCGGTACCCCGTCGGCGCGCCCTCACCGCGACTGTATGGAGCTTCGTCCTTTGCCGGGATTTTCCACGGCGGCGGGTAGATCAGCGCGACGCGCATTCACCGCAATATAGCCGATCCACGGCTCGCCCAAGGATCGCCCTTTGTTCGCAGTCTCTCGAGCACGTTCTTGACGGTGAAGTGAGTCGGCGTCACGCCTTCGTCGAGCTCCTCCCACGTGATCGGCGTCGCCACCGGAGCGTTCGCGCGAGCGCGCGGTGAATACGCGGAGACGAACGTCGCTTGCGGGTGATTGCGCGCGAAGTCCAAGAGGATCTTTCCCTTGCGCGCCGCCTTCGACACCGTGGTCACGTACCGAGTCGGGCACTCGCTCATCAGCGACTCCGCCAACACCCGGCCGACGTCACGCCCCTCGTCCCAGGTCATGGGCGCAAGAGGAGTCACACCAATGTGCAATCCCTTGCCTCCAGTCGTTTTGATCAATGGGTCATATCCGCTAGTGGTCAATCGCTCCCGCACCAACTTGGCAGTCGCCACGACCTCACTCCACGGGACCTCTCCATCCGGATCGAGGTCGAACACCAGAAAATCAGGCCGATCCAGCGATGCCATCCGCGCGCCCCACGTGTGAACCTCGAGCACGCACATTTGAGCGAGCCCGACGAGCGTGGTCTTGTCGTCGACCAACAAGACATTATCCCCGTCCCCAATCTCGACGACGCGCACTCCCTTGGGCAGTCCGCCTCCGGGGTGCTTTTGGAAGAAGCTGCCTTTGTTCCAACCGTTCTGACAGCGCACGAAGGTCGTCGGGCGCTCTTGGATGTGCGGAAGCATCCACTCGCTCACTGCGGCGTAGTACTCGGCGAGGTCACGCTTGGTGATGCCAGCCTCTGGATAGAAGAGTTTGTCTGGGTTGGTGAGGCGCGCCTCGCTCACACGCGTCGACGGCGGTCCGGCTTTGCTGCGTTTGGCGGCCATGTCGTGACTCCCGCGTCTACGGTCCGTGGCAATATTTCGCGCTGCCGACTCCACACGGGACCCAACGATCGGTGCCTGCGACGGCGTCGATGGCGTCTTCCAAACTGGTTAGAACCTTCGGAGCGCAAGAGTTTCCCGTGTAGTGCTCGACGACATGCTTGTGGCCGTCACGGACTACAGTGATCGTCACGGTCGGGTGGTCGGTCGAGATCATGGTGCACTTGTCGTCCACGTGGAGCTTGTCGAAGCCTGCGCGGTCCAACTTGGCCAGCAGCGCTGCGACGTCGCTCGGGCTCACTTTGTCCGTCTTCTTGCCCTTGGTCTTCACGAACTGTCTCCCTTCGTAGAGCACAGTCCCGTCACCTTGGAGCGTCACCACATATGACGGACACACTCCATAACAGACAGTACGTTCGAGACTAATCGATAGTCCGTTCGCGCTAGGTGGAAGAGACACGTCCGCGACGGCCGCGTCGACCTCTGGTGTGGTGTCAGGGACTGATGCGTCCGCGATCGAGGCGTCATCGACAGTTGATGGCGCAATCGTCGTTACGTTTGGCGTGAGCTCGACGCTGTGAGTCGGCTGAGGAGTCTCGGCGCAAGCTATTAGACAATAGAGTCCTATCGCCCAACGCATTAGTCCTCCAATGGAGAGAAGAGGTGTTCGACCTCCATCTCCGTGAGGCTACCTTGTTGTCGCTCGTCGCCCAACAGCGTGGCGGACAACCATCGTTTCTTCTGTTGTAGAGCAATGACGCGCTCCTCCACGCTCCCTGCGGCGTACAGCGCGTGCACGAAAACAGGCCTTTTTTGGCCGATTCTATGCGCACGATCCGTGGCTTGCGCTTGAGCGGCGGGGTTCCACCATGGGTCGAAATGGATCACCGTGTCTGCGCTCACCAGGTTGAGCCCGGTGCCCCCAGCTTTGAGACTGATGAGAAATACATTGGCAGAACCCGACTCGAAGGCGTCTACGACCTTCTGTCGGTCTCGCGTCTGACCCGTCAATACGTGATAGTCAGTCCCGCGCTCGCGAAGGCCTTCAGCCAAGAGGGCGAGCATTCGTGTGAATTGACTGAACACAAGCACGCGGTGACCGGCTGGTAAGAGCGAGCCCATCATCTGGAAGAAGGTGTCGGTCTTTGCGCTCTCCTTCACCTTGCGCGCCGCGTCCATGGTGACGAGTCGCGGGTCGCAGCACACTTGGCGCAGCTTCATCAGCGCGTCCAAGATGGTAATCGTCGAGGCTGCCAAGCCTTTGGTGCGAATGACCTTGCGGACGTCGGCGTGCGCGGCGACTCGGATGTGCTCGTAGAGATCTCTCTGCTTGCCCTTGAGCTCCACGGGGCGGGAGAGCTCCGTCTTCGGCGGCAGGTCCTTGGCGACCTCACGCTTGGTGCGCCGCAAGATGTACGGCGCGACCTGCTCCTTGAGCGCGAGCAAGCGATCCTCATCTCCGGCCTTTTCGATGGGCTGACGGTAGACGCGCCTGAACGTGAGCTCATCGCCGAGAACGTCGGGGTTCAAGAACCGCATGAGCGCCCAGACCTCACCGAGGTGGTTCTCGACCGGAGTGCCCGTGAGGCACACGCGGTGGTTCGCCTGCAGCGAGCCGATCGCTTGGAACGCTTGCGTGCGCGAGTTCTTGATCGCCTGCGCCTCGTCGAGGACGAGCGCGTGGAACTTCTGCTCCTTCAAGCGCTCTTCGTCGCGGATCAAGATCGGGTACGTAGTGATGACGACGTCCGCTGTCGGGACTCGATCGTAGAGTGCTCTGCGCTTGTGACCGTGCAGCACGACCACGCCGAGGCTCGGCGCGAATTTGGCTAATTCTCGGGCCCAATTGAACGCGAGGCTCGTGGGACCCACGACGATCGACGGCAGTGTCGCGCGGCCAGACTCTTTCTCGGCGAGCAGATAGGCGATGGTCTGCAGAGTCTTTCCGAGGCCCATGTCGTCCGCGAGGATTCCGCCGACGCCCTCGTCTGCGAGGTGAGTGAGGAATGCGATGCCCTCGCGTTGATACGGGCGCAGCTCTGCGCAAAGGCCTGCGGGCACCTCCTTCAGCTGCGGTCGCGACGACAGCTCCTTGCCGCGCGCGAGGACTCCCTTGGGATCGCGCCAGATGATGTTCTTGCCTTGAGAGGCGAAAGTCGCGTCGAGCGCTGCCAACGCAGGGGCGCGCACTCCGGGGAACACCACGCGCCCGTTCTTCTCGCGGACGCCTTGGTACAGTTCGACGACGACGCGCATGAGAGCGCGCAGTCTGGCGATGGGGACCGTGACGTGCTCGGTGTCGCTCAGCTTGAGCGCGAACGCTTGGGTGCGTCGCTCGAGCGCCGAGAGATCGTCTTCTTCGGACGCGTCGTCGAGGAGATCCATGATCATCGGCAACAGATCGACCGTGCGACCGTTGATCTCCACGCCGAGCTCCAGCGAGAACCAGCTCGCCCCCTCGCTCACGGGCTTCACGCACGCGACCCAAGTCGGATCCTGCGCGACGACTTGGAACGGGAACGTGTCGTCCACGACCACGCGAAAGCCGAGCGCGCGCAGCTGCGGGACAGCCTCCGACGCGAACGCGCAGAACGCGCTCTTGCCTTGCTCGGGTCGCACGGCGTAGTCGGCGAGGCAGCCATCGGGCGGTGCCAACTCGTCCAGACAGTCGAGATCGACCGCCCCCATGCGCTCGAGCCATCGGCGGGCTTCACTCTCCTTGTGCACGTCGCGCGAGACGATGCTCACGCCGAGCGAGCCGTCGCGAAGGAGCCGATCGCGCGGATCCGCAGCCCGCACTCGCGTTCCGCCGTAGTCGAACGCGAGCTCGAGGAGCGGGATGAGCGCCTCTTCGTCCAGCGTTCGCAGCCCTTCACGCCTGGAGACGAGCACGTGCTCAGCGAAGAGGCGGACACAAGGGATGGGAGCGATGATCACATCCGCGAGAGGGACGGCATCCAAGGTCATCGAACGCCTGAGCGCATGTACAGACTCACCTCGATACGAGAACCATTTTTATCTGACAAGCACAAATCTTCCGCGCAAACGACCACGGCGCGACCCGCGACCTCGCTGGCACTTCTTGTTTGCAAACGTACTAGTGTGTGTGCATGAACACGCGATCGCTGCTGCGCGCGCGCAGGAAGCTGCGAGCGTCCGCGCGCAACGCGTTGGAGTTGATTCGCGTCGGACGCTTGGGTGAAGAGGAGCTCGGCGCGCCGTTCGAGGTCGTCGCGCGTGGTCCGAACCACAAGCTCCGTTGCTACGCGCAACCGGACGGAGTGCCGGCGATCCTGCTCGTGCCTCCGTTGATGGTCACCGCGGAGGTCTATGATGTGGCGCCGGACGTCTCGGCGGTCACCTCGCTCGTGAACAGCGGAGTGGGCGTGTACGTCGTCGATTTCGGCTCTCCGGAGCGCGAACAAGGCGGTATGCGTCGAACGCTCGACGATCACGTGCGCGCCGTCGTCGCATCCATCACGCGCGTGCGAGAGCTCTCCGGCAAGGACGTGCACGTCGCGGGCTACTCCCAAGGCGGCATGTTTGCGTATCAAGCAGCCGCATATCTCCGCACTGAAGGCGTTGGCTCGGTCATCACGTTCGGAAGCCCAGTCGACGTCCACAAGAATCTGCCCGCCGTGCGCGGCGAGATCGCTGGCGCGCTCGCGGCGTTCGTGGAGCCCGCGGTGAACGGCCTGATGAAGCGACTGGAGGGGTTGCCCGGCGCGCTCACCAGCACCGCGTTCAAGATCGTATCCACGCGCAAGGAGATCCAGCAGCGCATCGAGTTCGTGCGAATGCTCCACGATCGCAGCGCGCTCGTGCGGCGCGAGGCGAGGCGAAGGTTCTTGGGCGGCGAAGGTTTCGTCGCGTGGCCCGGTCCTGCATTCCGCGACTTCGCGCACGACTTCGTAGTGCACAATCGGCTGCTCAGCGGCGGCTTCGTGATCGACGGCAAGACCGTCACGCTCGCGGACATCAAGTGCCCCATCCTCTGCTTTGTCGGGACCTCCGACGAGATCGCAAGTCCTGCTTCGGTCCGCGCGATCACGCGCGCCGCTCCTCTCGCGGACGTCTCGTTCGTCGAGGTTCCCGCAGGCCACTTCGGGCTCGTGGTCGGCTCGCGCGCGATGAAGCTGACGTGGCCGACGGTCGCGGAGTGGATGCAGCACGCGGCCGGGAGAGGGCCGAAGCCTGACGCGCTCTTGACGGCCCCCGCGGTCGACTATGATCTGGACGACGACGCAGAGACCAAGCTCGATTTGGATCTGTTCCTCGGCTCGGCGCGCACAGCAGCCAAGGACGCTTGGCGGCGGTTCGGCGACATGGCAGCGAGCGCGACGGACGCCCTCGACGCGATTCGCTACCAAGAGCCGCGCTTGCGCCGCCTCTCGCAGATCGGGCCGAGCACGCCAATCAGCCCAGCGCGCGCTCTCGCGCAGCAAGCCGCGAAGACCCCGGACGAGACCTTCTTCTTGTGGCACGGTCGCGCGTTCTCTTACGCCGAAGCGGACAAGCGCGTGACGAACGTGGCGCGCGGTCTTTGGGAGTGCGGAGTTCGGCCGGGCGATCGCGTGCTCGTCGTCATGGGCTCGCGGCCGAGCCTGCTCTCGATGACGACCGCGCTCAACCGCATCGGCGCTGTCGCGCTCGTCGCGCCGCCCGACGCACGCGACGACGTCCTAGCAAAGGTGATCGCCGACAACGTCAAGGCGGTCGCGAGCGATCCTGATCACGGCGAGCGCCTGTTGAAGCTTTCGGATCGGCCGGTGCTGGTGCTCGGTGGAGGAGGGGGCGCGCGCGATCTCGCGCCTGGGCTCACGGACATGGAGGCGATCGACCCCGACAAGGTCGACCTCCCCGCGAGCGTCACCGAGACTGCGGGGCGCGCGCGCGATCTCGCGATGGTGCTCTTGCGTCCTGGTGAGCACGGCGAGCTGCGTTCTGCACCCGTGACCAATCACCGCTGGGCGCTCTCCGCGTTCGGCGCTGCCGCCGCGTGCACGTTGAAGCCAGGCGACACTGTTTATTCGTGCATCCCGCTGCACCATCCGACGGCGCTGCTCGCGTGCGTTGGTGCTGCGATCGCCGCTGGAACCCGCCTCGCGCTCGCGACGGTGTTCGACCCGGACACGTTCCTGTCCGATGCGCGACGCGCGGGCGCGACAGTCGTCTTCTACGCCGGCGAGATGTTGCGACTGCTCGTCGCGACCGACGCGGTGCGCAGTGATCGCGATCATCCGATTCGACTGTTCGCAGGCAGCGGCATGCGCGCGAGCCTGGCCGAGCAACTCCGCGAGCGCTTCGGGGTCGGTGTCATCGAGTTCTACGCGAGCACCACACAGAGGGTCGTGCTCGCGAACGTCGCTGGAGACAAGGTCGGCGCGCTCGGGAGGCCGCTGCCTGGCAGCGTAGACGTCGCGGTCGCGAAGGTGGACTTCGTGCTGAGGGCGCCAGTGCGAGACGCAGCCGGAGATCTCGAGCTCGCACAAGTCGACGAGCCCGGCTTGCTCTCTGCGCGCGACGAGACCAACACCTGGGTGACGACAGGAGACGTCGTTCGCTGTGATGTGGACGGTGACTATTGGTTCGTGGACGCGCTCGCCAACATGCGTGACGGAGTGTCGATGCGCGCGATCGAGGAGGTGCTCTACGGCATCTCGCCCATCAAGCTCGCAGCCACGTTCGTCGAGAGTGGCGCGATCGTGGCCTGCTACGAGGCGCGCGAGCCCGTGTCCAGCAAGCAGCTCGACGAGGCCTTCGCTTCGGTCTCACCGGCGGAGCGTCCCAAGTACGTGCTCGAGCTGCCCAAGATCCCGCTGACCGAGGGCTTTCGCGCGCGACGCGATTTGCTCGCGGCGGCGGCGCACGACGCTGTTCGTCGCTTCGATCTGGCCGCAGGGCGCTACGTCCCTTACGTTCGTTGACCTATCAAACGATTCGCCGCGCGCTCCGCGATCTCCCGTCGCTCGCGCCAATCTCCGCGCACGACCACGTAGTCACGACCTGCGCGTGAGAGCGCCGCCTCGCACGCGCTGAAGAACGCTGCGCCACCCTCGGGCAAGTACCTCACGTCGTCCTTCACCCAAGGAACATCTGGCGCAGTGAGCAGCGTGAGATCGTAGCGGCGCGACTCTGCCACGGCGCGCAGATCAGGTGTGCATCCACCGGCGAGCGCGTCCATCCACACCGTGGTCGCGAGCGGGTCCGTGTCGCAGACGATCAGGCGGTTCGCCTCGCGCGCGATCGCATCTTCGCTCGCGATCTGACCGCGAACGAGCTCTGACCAATCGAGCCCTTCGAGCGAGCCGCCGCGAGCTTCGAGCACGTGACGCGCCCACTCCGGGACCATCACTGTGTCGAGACCCTCGGCGAGAGCGCGCGCGAGCGTCGTCTTGCCGGTGGACTCCGGACCGAGGATCGACACGCGCCTGACGAAGTGCGGGCGCACGCATCTCGGCAGGGACCGCCAATGCTGCATCGGGTCGAGGCGCACGCTCGTTCCGCTCACCGGAAACGTCTCGCGCGCAGGGTCCACGGAGACGAAGCGCGCGCCAAGCACACGCGCGAGCTGTTGCCCGTACGCCTCTGACGCGAACACCACGTCGACCGGCTCACCGATCGCTCGCGTGAGGCTCTGTCGCCAGATCTCCCAGAAATCAGGGGCCTCGGACGGTTGTTGCGGATTTTCGTCCGTCAGGTGAATGACGCGGTCGTTCGGAAATATCTCGCGCATCCAGGCGTGTCGGAGCGCGCCATCGATCGGCTCGCGCGCGAGCGTGCCCACGACGATCGTCAGTCGATCGCACATGCGGCGAGCGACCTCGCAGAGGTAAAGGTGCCCGATGTGCGGCGGCATGAACTTGCCGAGCACGAGGCCGTGCGTCACTGCGTGTCCGTGAGCGCAGCGCGCACGTAACGGTCGAGCAGCGCAGCGTCCGCGGCGGGCGCCAAGCGCTTCGATCGGAGCGTGCGATTGGTCAGCAAGAAGAGATCGACGTCACGGTGTCGCTCCACGCCGAGCAGTCTGTGTGCACTCGAGAGGAGCGCGAGCGCGGCGTCGCGCGGGAGCGCCTCTCGCGCGCGACGGATCCATTCCTTCGGCGAGACGACCTCGATCGGCGCGTGCTCTCGAAGCGCGACGAGCAGCTCACGCAGAGATGCCCCGCGCAGAGACGACACGTGCACCAGATCGGGACCCGTGGCGGAGATCGCCAGCTCGCCGATGACGCGCCCCGCGAAGTCCACGGGCGTGATGTCCACACGTAGCCGATCATGATCGCCCTCGGGCACGCAGCCCACACGCGCGAGGCTCCGCAGTGTCCAAGCGAGCGAGCACGTCCGCGCGCTCGTGCCAGTGCCAGAGTGTCCGGTCAGCAAACCCGGCCTCACGATGCGCGAGCCCGCTCGACGCAGGATCGACTCGGCGATCACCTTCGACTGCGCGTACCCACCGAAGATGCGCGTCCGCGGCGCCAATCGCGTGTCTTCGTCGATGACAGTTGACTCGTCATCTGTCTGCACGAGCACCGCGAGAGACGACACATGCGTGACGATCTTCTCAGCGCCAGTGCGAGCGAACCGAGCGACCTCGACGGCGCCTCGCACGTTCGGGGCGAGCGCCTCTAGCGGTAACGCCATGTTCACGATGGCCGCGCAGTGCAGCACCCGCCCGACTCTCGACGCAAGCTCTCGCCATCGAGCCTCTTCGAGCCCGAAGTGAGGCAGCGACACGTCGCCAACCCAAACGGTCACCGCGTCGCTCGATCGCAGACGTGATCGCGCGTGCACCTCGTCTCGAGCACGCACGAGCACGTTCACGCGCGCGTGGGTTCGGAGGAGGATCGCCTCGAGAGAGAGAGAGCCCAAGAAACCAGTAGCCCCGGTGATCAACCACTCGTCGCCCTGCCCGCTCGGCTCCACTTGCGAGAGCTCGTCGAACAGCCCGCGCCCGCGCGCGTCGAGATGCTCGAAGGTCGGCGCGAACGGCTCGTGGGTCGAGATCGCCGCCGGAGTGCGCGCGGTCAGTACGGCGTCTGCCGTGACGTGCACGCCGTCCAGAGAGGCGCGTGCGGCGACCTCCAACGCGGTGAGCGAGTGACCGCCGAGCGAGAAGAAGTCGCTCTCTTCTTCGGCGTCCACGAGGAGCACGTCTCTGAATGCATTGACGATGACGCTCACGCGCGGGTCCGTGTGCGCGGTCACGCTGAGCTTGCCGGTCGGACCGCGTGGGAGGGCGGAAGTCAGATCGATCGACGGCATCATCCAATCCGGCAACGACTCGCCTAGTTTGGCGCGAACGCTGGACACATCAAGTATCGAGTCCAGCGACTCGATCGACGCGACCAGGGCTCCGCCTCTCGAAGTGACGACAGCAGAGGCGACGCCGCGGATCTCCATCAGGCACGCCTCGATCTCTTCGGGCGCGACGAGCTGGCCTCTCACCTTGAGCTGTCGATCGAGGCGGCCGAGAAATTCGAGCGCGCCGTCCTTCGTTCGGCGGACGCGATCGCCGGTCCGGTACCAGCGCTCACCGTCTCGCTCGACGAAGCGCGCCGCCTCGAGCGCGGGGCGATCGACATAGCCGAGCGCGAGCGCTGGTCCTGCGAGCCAGAGCTCTTCGTCCACGATCCGCTCTTTGACGTGAGGCAGCGGCGCGCCGAGGAGCGACGTTGTCCATGCGGTCGAACACTCGCAGAGGTGCGTGCAGATCGTCGCCTCCGTGGGCCCGTAGACGTTCAGCACACGCGCGCGCGACGCCCAAGCACGCACGGCCGGCGGAGACGCGGGCTCGCCACCGATGATGACGACCTCGAGGCTCGAAGGCAGCTGCGAAGCGTTTGCCCAAGGCAAGATAGACGGTGGAAGATCTGCATGCGTGACGCGGAGCGCCTCGAGCGTCTCGACGAGCCGACGCGGCGAGATTGGTCGCGGCAAGAGCGCCATCGCCGCACCCGAGACGAGCGCGGTTCCGATGTCGGAGATGGAAGCGTCGAACGCGAGCGAGAGTCCGACGAGAGCGCGCTTCGAAGCGTCGAGACCGAACACGCGAGATTGCTCGAACAGCACGCTCCACAAGCCGCGATGAGACACCCGAACACCCTTTGGGCGACCGGTCGATCCCGACGTGTAGATCACATACGCGAGCTGTTCCTCGCCGAGCGCGCCGTCGGAGCGCAGCAAGTCGATCTCCACGCGCGACCCCACGATTGCCAAGACCGCGCGCGCCCGCACTTCGTCAAGGATCGCGGAGGTACGCGACGCGGGCGCTGCGGGATCGAGCGGCAGAAATGCGGCGCCCACTTCCCACGCAGCGAGCATCGCGGCGATGTGGTGAGGATCGCGGCCGAGCGCGAGCGCGATCACGTCCCCGCGTCCCACGCCGGCACGCGTGAGTCGAGAGGCGAGGTCTCCCGCGCGAGACGCGAGCTCCGCGTAAGACCAGACGCGCTCACCGTAGAGGACCGCAAGCGCTTCACCCCGCGTTGCGAGATCCTCGAGGTCAATCACGGCGCCTCGTCATGCAGTTGGACGTAGTCAGGCAGCGCCGATCCGCGCGACCGACCATCGACGTTCGGCGCGCCCAGACCGCGCGCGTGATCGCGCAAGTGCACGAGCCGCGCGTCCAAGCTGAAGCGCGTGCGGCCGAGCGCTTGCGGTAGCGTCTTGTGAAAGTGTGCGCCCGAGAAGAGCAAGATCTCGCCTCGCGCGCAGGAGAAGCCCTCTGCCGGGCCATAGTCGCTCTCACCTAGAACGCTCGGGTATCGGGCCTTCAACGAGGCGTCACGATCTTGCCAGCCGATCTTCAGGCTCCACCCGCGCGACACCCATTCGTCGTAGTCGAAGACCTCGGAGTCGTTGTCCACGGGTCTCGAGAAGCGCTCCGGGAAGAACACGAACGTCTCGTCCTCTTCGAGATCGTCGAGCGCCGTCCAGATGGTGACGACCGACGTCGGGTGCGCGTACCAAGTGTCGCGGTGTGGGTAGTAGACAGGCGCGGCGCGTGGGTTCTCGAACGCACGGTGCGCGATGACGCGGAGTCGAGCGGGATCGAACGCCGTGTCCCGCACCGAGAAGCCTACGTTCGCAGCCATCTCGGCGAGGAGCGCGTGCGCGTGCGGCTGCGTGTAGATCTCTCTTCGCAGCTTGCCGATGTGCCCAAACAGCTCTTCGTCCGTGAAGCGCTCGTGCGCGTGGCGCGGGTCGTCTCCGAGCTCGCGGCGCAGAGAGTCGTTCGCCATCCCGACGAGCGCGAGTGACGCGTCTGTGCTCGGCAGCAGGAACACCTCGCCGTCGTAGAGTGCTCGGCGAAGCGTCTCGTCATCGGGGGGTCGTCTGCGCGAGATCACGCGCGCCTCGTCGCCAGCGCGATCATGCGCGGACTGTCGAGCGAGAGCGGCTCACCCGCGATGCTGCCACACAGCTCGATCTGGTCGAAGCCCGCAGCAGAGAGCATCGCGACGATCTGATCGGGCATGTAGAGCCGCACCTCGGACTGATGCTCGGCCACGCGCCGATCGCCTAGGAAATAGCTCCAATTCTTGAGCATCATGCCGCGCCGCAGATCGATCGAGCTCTCGCGCAGCAACAGGACCTCGCCGCGCGGGGTGCTACGGCGAAGCGCGACATCGCGCTGAAAGCCGCGAAGCACACCTGGAACGTTCATCGTGTCCAACGCGTACTTACCGCCCACGACGAGAGCGTCTCGCGCGCGCAGGAGCATCTTCTGGTTCTCGTCGTCGCGCGCGGAGTAGCCGAAGCTGGTCCACCAGTTGAAGGCGCCCTTCACGCTGGTCTTCGGTGTCCACTCGGTCGCGTCGGCGGCGATCAGCTCCAACTCCACCTCACGCTTGCCGGCCGACGCGCGCGCGCGCTCGATGTAGCTCGCAGCTTGATCGATCCCGACGACGCGCACGCCGCGCGATGCGAGCGGCACGCTCAAGCTGCCGACTCCGCAGCACTGGTCCAGGGCGCGATCGCCTGCGCGGAGATCCAGCCGTTCGACCAGGAAATCCAGGGTCTCCTTCACTTCGTCCTCGGTGCGCTCGAGCAGTTGATCTGCGAGCCAATCGTCGTAGAGAGCGCCCCACCAACTCATGACGAGAGACCCATGCGCGACTGCAGCGTCGCTACCGAGAGCGCGAAGAGGATGACCGGATCGAATGCCTTCCTCTGTTGCGGTGACATGTCTCCAACCTCGCCTGCGAGTTTGCTTACGCGCACCGGATCGAAGAGCGGCTGATCGCGAAATGAGGCGCTGGCGAAGGCGTCGCGGGCGAGCGCGAGCGTGTGCCGTCCGATCGGAGGCGCCAGGAACGGATGCTTCTCGCGCGCCGTCACCTCCGCCGGCAAGCGATCCTCCATCGCGCGCCGCAGGACCCACTTCTCGACGCCACCGTTGATCTTCGTGTTCGTCGGGAGCTCGCGCAAGCGCGCGAACAGGACATGATCGAGCATCGGCACGCGCCCCTCCACCGAGCTCGCCATCTCGAGCCCGTCTCCCAGCGCGCGCAGGATGTAGCCCTCGAGCGCGAGCTTGCTCCATGCGTACGCGGATTGCTCCACGCGACCGCGACCACGCATTTGATCGAGGTCGAGAGCGTCCATCATCGCGCGCGCGGGATCAGGCGAGAGACCCTCCGCGGTGAGCGCGATCACGCGCTTGCCAAAGGCCGCCTTCGCTGCCATCCACGTCGGCACGAACCCGAGCGTCGCTTCCACGCACGCGAGTGAGAGGCCATCTGCGTCTGGGA